>NZ_JBSHDN010000131.1:0-18715 GCF_053616335.1 Nocardiopsis sp. NPDC055824 | reverse complement strand
GCCGGGGGCCGCCCCGGGCGCGGGGCGGGGCGCGCCGTCCAGGGCGGCCAGGCACCCCTCGAAGGCCCGGTCGAGCGCGGCCAGGAGGGCGTGCCCCTTGGCCGCCGTGGCCAGCGAGGGCCTGCCGGCCACGCCCGAGGCGGTGTAGGGCGCCAGCCCCACGGTGAGCAGGTGGTCGCGCGGAGGGGTGACGTGGTCGGCGTGCTCGTAGCCCTCGCGGACCAGCTCCGGGGCCGCGTGCAGGAGCACGGAGGTCTCCAGTTCGCCGGCGTGCATGTCGCCGTCGTTGCCGGTGGCCATCCCCGCGGCCGCGCGGGCGGCCTCCCAGTCGCCGGGACAGGGGAAGAGCGCCATCCGGCCGCCGGACTCCTGGACGGTGTTGGCGAGCACGTGGTTCCCCCCGTGGCCGTTGACCAGGACGAGCCGGGTGCCCCCGAGGGAGGCGGCGATGTCGGTGACGACGGCGTGCAGGGTGGGGGCCGAGATGCTGACGGTGCCGGGCCAGGCCGCGTGCTCGTGGGAGCAGCCGACGGTGACGGGGGGCAGGACGCGCAGGCGGCGGGCGCCGGCGAGGACGCGGGCCAGGACGCAGGCGACGACCGTGTCGGTGACCAGCGGGAGATGGGGGCCGTGCTGTTCGAGGCTGCCCACGGGCAGCAGCGCCACCCGCGCGGCCCGCTCCCCCTCCTCCGCGCTGGTGGTCAGGGGCAGCAGGGAGCGTACGAGGTCGTCCATGGGCCCAGTATCCCGGCCGTGCGCGGGACCGCCGGAGCTCGGCGCGGCCCTCGGGCGGGTTCGCGGCCGCCCCGCGCGCGGCTGCCGAACCGGCCGGGCCCGACCGGGGGACCGGCCCGCCCTCAGCCGCCGAACGGGGCCTCGACCTCGTCCAGGACCTCGTCGACGACCGCCAGCAGGGCGCGCTCCCCCTCTTCGCTCCACGTGACGACCGCCGTGCGCAGCCCGGCGAGGAACACCGCGACGAGCACTCCGTGGCGCACACCCGGGGGCCCCGCCCTCCCGTCGAGGGCGGCCTCCAGGTCCTGGGCGAGCTGCGCCTGGTTGGCGAGCTGCCGGGCCAGGAGCGAGGGGTGGTCGCGGGCCAGGCGGGTGCGCGCGGCCCACTCGCGGTCCATCGGCTTGCCCCAGGACAGGTAGAGGGCGCGCACGGCGGCGCGCAGCGCGGGCCAGGCCGCCTCCTCCCGCGGCCGTTCGCGCAGGTGGCGCACGAAGGCGTCGATGTAGAGCCGCTCCCCGTGCAGCAGCGCCTCCTCCTTGCACGCGAAGTAGTTGGAGAACGTGCGGCGGGAGATGTTGGCGGCCTCGGCGATGGCCTCGACGGTGACCTGGTCGAACCCGCGCTCGACTGTGAGGCGCACTGCAGCGGTGTGTACCGCTCGTCTCGTCTCGGCCTTTTTACGTTCCCGCAGCCCCGGTGTCCTGTCCACGGTGTTATTCTACATGGAGTGCAAAAATGCCCATCATGCAGTTTTGCCCCCTGAGCAGTCTTCGCGGCCCGTCGAGGCCGCCTCCGTTCTCGCAGAGGTCGTTCTTTGAGCACTACGCGTTCCCTTACCGACACCGGGCAACCACCGATCATGCGCTCCCTGAGCGGCCTGCTCATAGTGCTCGGCGTGACGATGCTCAGCGGCACCATCGTGTCCGTGGCCCTCCCGCAGATCGTCGGCTCCCTCAACGGGACCCAGGCGCAGTACACCTGGGTGGTGACCGCCACCCTGCTGGCGTCGACGGCCTCCACGCCCGTCTGGGGCAAGCTCGCCGACCTGTTCGACAAGAAGAAGCTGCTCCAGCTGTCGATCGTCCTGTTCGTCGTGTCGTCGCTGCTGGCCGGGTTCGCGCAGACCACCGGCCAGCTGATCGCGTTCCGCGCCGTGCAGGGCCTCGGCATGGGCGCCTCCCAGGTGCTGGTGCAGGTGATCATCGCCTCGCTGGTCAGCCCGAAGGAGCGCGGTCGCCTCAACGGCTACATCGGCGGCATCATGGCCGTGGCCACCGTCGGCGGACCGCTGATCGGCGGGGCCATCACCGACATCTCCTGGCTCGGATGGCGCTGGTGCTTCTTCATCGGCGTGCCGTTCATGGTCATCGCCTCCCTCGTGCTGGGCCGCACCCTGAAGCTGGCCGACGTCCGCCGCGCCGACGCCAAGGTCGACTACGCCGGAGCCCTGCTGATCGCCTCGGGCGTCAGCACGCTGCTGCTGTGGGTCACCTTCGTCGGCAACGACTTCGCCTGGATCTCCTGGCAGTCCGGCGCCATGGTCGCCGGCAGCGCCGTCCTGCTCGGCCTGGCCGTGTGGGTGGAGTCGCGGGTCTCGCAGCCCGTGATCCCGCTGCACCTGGTGGTGCGCCGGGAGACCGCCATCGCCATCCTGGCCAGCATCGCGGTCGGCATGGCCATGTTCGGCGGCGCCGTCTTCCTGGGTCAGTACTTCCAGCTCGCACGCGGCTACTCGCCCACCGAGGCGGGCCTGCTGACCACCCCGCTCATGCTGGGGGTCCTGGTCTCCTCGACCGTCTCCGGCCGCATGGTGTCCAACTCCGGCCGGGTGAAGCCGTACGTGGTCACCGGCCTGGTCTCCCTGACCCTGGGCTTCCTCCTGCTGTCCACCATCGACGAGACCACCTCGCTGCTCATCGTCTCCGCCGGGATGCTCCTCGTGGGGACCGGCGTGGGCATGTCCATGCAGAACCTGGTCCTCGTGGTGCAGAACTCCGTCCCGCTGAGCGAGCTCGGCGCGGCCAGCGGGGCCATCACCTTCTTCCGCTCCCTGGGCGGCACCATGGGCGTCTCGGTGCTGGGCGCGATCCTGGCCAACCGGGTCGGCACGAACATCTCCGAGGGGCTGGCGGGGGCCGGTGTCGACGCCTCCGCGGCGGCGGGCAGCGGGACGCTGAACCTGGCCGCCATGCCGCCGTTCGTCCGGGAGATCGTGGAGTCGGCGTACGGTTCCTCGACCGGCGACATCTTCCTCGTCGCCACGGGCATCGCCGCGGTGGGCCTCGTGGTGGGCCTCTTCCTGCCCAAGGTGCGCCTCCGCGACACCCTCGACCTGCCCGGCGCCGAGGAGGCCCCGTCGGACGGCGCGGCCGAGGACACGACCGGTGACGGGGAGGCCGAGGCCGGACCGGCCGCGGCGAACGGACGGATCCCGGCCGCCGGGAACGCCCCGGGGACGCGTGTGGTGGCGCGGGGACAGGCCGCCCGGGTCGTCCGAGCCGCGAAGAAGGAGGACGGCACGGGCTGAGCCCGCCCCTGGCGTCCGGCGCGTCCGCGCGCCGCGGGGGCGCCTCCACCGGGAACACCTCCCGGCGGGGGCGCCCCTTCGTCGTGCCGGGCCCGAACACCGCACCGCCCGGGGCTGGGCGGGCTCCGGACCTCCCGCGCACCGGCGGGCTGGACGCCGTCCGCGTGTGAGCCCCCGGGCGGGAGGGCCGGTCGGCCGTCGGACGGGAATCCGCGGGCAGCCCGCCGAACGGCCGTTCCCCTGCGGGCCCGTCCGCCCGTGTGGCAGCATGGCGCGCGTCACGTCCGCACCAGCGTCGAAGGGCACCGATGAGCTACGCGGGTCTGGTCCGACCGGTCATCGACCGGGTCCACATGGGCGTGCGCGCCCTCGCACTCCCCCGGCTGCTCCCCCTCTACGACCGGTGGGGGCGGGACCCGGGTTTCGAGACGAGCCTGTACGCCGGGCTGCTGGCCCGTCCGATGGGCGCCGCGGCGTTCGCGGCCGCGTCCGTGTACGCCCGCAAGCCCATCGCTCCGGAGATCGCGGACACGGACGCCGACGGGACCCGCGCGCTCACCCCGCTGGGCCGGGAGGTCGCGCTGGCCGTGCAGGAGGTCGTCGGCGCAGCGGCCGAGGAGCTGTGGTCGGTCGGCGTCCCCCCGAACCGCGTGTCCGTGGAGCGGCTGTGCGAGCTGACCGGGCGCCTGCTGGAGGCCGGGGCGGCCACCGGGGGTCCGGCGTTCGGCGCGATGTCCCCGCCGTACGAGCCCGAGGGGGCGGGCGCCGCACTCGTCCTGACCTCACGCCTCAGCGCGCTGCGCCACCACCGGGGGGACGCGCACCGTGCCGCGTGGGCGGCGGAGGGCCTGTCCGTCGAGGAGGTCCGGGAGTTGACCGGCGGACCCCTGTGGGAGCGGATCGAGGCGGACACGAACCGGCGGGACGAGCCCGTCTACGCCGTCCTCTCCGAGGCCGAGCGCTGGGAGTTCGCCTCGGGGCTGGGCTCGCTGCCCGACGGCCTGCGGGGCTGATCCGCCGGGGCCGCGACGGGTCCGCGCGCGCCCCGGGAGGGAGGAGGGGAGCGGCCGCCCGCGCGGACTGGGATAATCCTTCGCGCCCCCTTCCTGTCCCCACGTCCGGAAAGCCGACGGAAAGTGCAACCACTCCACCCGACCGATCCCCGGCGCGTCGGCCGCTACCGGCTCACGCACCGCCTGGGCGCGGGCGGTATGGGCCGCGTGTACCTCGCCCTCACCCCCGCCAGCAGGCGGATCGTCGTCAAGGTCGTCCTCACCGAGTACGCCGACGAACCGGACTTCCGGGCCCGGTTCGCCCGCGAGGTCGAGGCCGCCCGCCGCGTGGGCGGGTTCCACACCGCTCCGGTGGTGGACGCCGACCCCGAGGCGGAGTCGCCCTGGATCGCGAGCGCGTTCATCCCCGGCCCCTCCCTGGGCCGGGCGGTGCGCGAGCACGGCCCTCTGCCCGAGCAGGCCCTGCGCGCCCTGGCCGCGGGTCTCACCGAGGGTCTGGAGGCCATCCACGCCTGCGGGCTCATCCACCGCGACCTCAAGCCCGACAACATCATCCTCGCCTCCGACGGCCCGCGGATCATCGACTTCGGTATCGCCCGGGCCCCCGACGCCGCGCGGGTGACCATGACCGGCATGCCGGTGGGCACCCCCTCCTACATGTCCCCCGAGCAGACCGAGGGCGCGGTGGTGGGCCCCTCCTCGGACGTGTTCTCCATGGGGACGGTGCTCGCCTACGCCGCCACCGGCACGAACCCGTTCGCCGCGCCGTCGGTGCCCGCCGTCATCCGGCGGCTCATCGGCCCGGCCCCCGAGCCCGAGGGGGTGCCCGGCCCGCTGCGGGACCTGGTCGCCGCCTGCTGGCGGCACGACCCCGCGGCCCGGCCTGCGCCGGTCGAGATCCTCTCGCTGTTCGGGGACGACGACCTCAGCGGGGCGTGGCCTCCGCCGCACCTGGCCGGCCCCGGGCCGGAGGGGTCTTCCCCGGAGGCCGGGGTCCCGACGCCGGGGACCGCGCCTCCCACCGGCTCCCCCGCACCGCTGCCGCCCCCCGACACCGCCGCCCCCGGCACCCGGTCGGACGCGCTCACCGTGCTGGAGGACAGGGCCCGGGCCTCGGCCCAGGCGGGGGGTCCCGCCTCCGCCCTGAGCGCCTACCGCTCCCTGCTGCTGGAACAGCTGCGCGTCCTGGGGCCGCACCACCACGGCACGCTGTCCACCCGGCGGGAGATCGCGCACTGGACGGGGGCGCGGGGCGACGTGGAGGACGCGCAGCACGCGTACGAGGCGCTGCTGGTGGAGACGGAGCGCGTGCTGGGGCCCGACCACCTCGAGACGCTGCGGACCCGGCGGCACGCCGCCCTCCTGGTCGACCGGGTGCACGGGCACGACCGCGCCCTGCGGGTGGCCGTCCCCCTGCTGCGCGACCATGCCCGCGTGCTGGGCGGGGACCACCCCGAGACGCTGGCCCTGCGGTTCAGGGTCGTCCAGTGGGAGGCCTCCGGCGGGGACCGCGCGGGCGCCCTCGCGGCGTTGCGCTCGCTCCTGGACGACATGCTGCGCGTGCTGGGGCCCGAGCACGCCGAGACCCTGCGGTGCCGCGCCTACGTCGCCCACTGGAGCGGTTGGGCCGGGGATCCGCACGGGGCGGTCGGCCAGCTGCTCACGCTGCTCTCGGACCAGGCCCGTGTGCTCGGTCCCGACCACGAGGACACGGACCGGACGCGGGCGCTCCTGGGTGAGTGGCGGAGCGTGACGGGCTCCCCCGACCGGCGCTTCTGAGGGGCCGGCCCCTCCCGCCCGCGCACGTTCCCTCCCGGCGTGCCGGTGCTCCGGGAGGGGCGGTCGCCCGTCCCTCCCGGGGCACCGCGGCCGACCGCCCCTCCGGCCCCGGGCCGTCCGCGCCCGGACGGGCCGCGCGGGGCCCCGGGTCAGAGGGCGCCGTCGCGCACGGCCGTCTCCAGCGTCCGCTCCA
The DNA here is from genome assembly GCF_053616335.1 of Nocardiopsis sp. NPDC055824. Lineage (NCBI taxonomy): Bacteria > Bacillati > Actinomycetota > Actinomycetes > Streptosporangiales > Nocardiopsidaceae > Nocardiopsis > Nocardiopsis sp. NPDC055824. The sequence goes on along the minus strand of NZ_JBSHDN010000131.1, from coordinate 12,467 downwards.
GGGTCCGCAGGTACCCGCCCGTGGTGGTCCGCGCCCGGGGCGTGTCGGGGAAGGCCGTGTTGACGTGCAGGCCCGAGTGGTTGCGGTAGAACCAGAAGAAGATGCCGTCGCTGTGCGACCCCCACACGTGCCCGCACGCCTTGCGCGCGACGTGGCTCGCCCCTCCCGGGGTCCTCCTGAAGTCGAGGTAGGAGAAGAAGTTGACGGGGTAGGGCCAGCTCCTCGGTTCGGCCCCCTGCTCCGTCATCACCTCCACGGCCCGGTCGAAGGGGACGTTGACGTTCCTCAGCATCGCCAGGAGGGCCGCCCGCACCCGGGAGACGACCTCCCCGAAGTCCCCTCCGCCCGCCACGGAGAACTCGACCGGGAGCGTGTTGACGTACCAGCCCATGCTGCGGGCGTGGGCGACACGGTTGCGGCGACTGACGGGGAGGAGCCCGCGGTAGATCTCCGGTCCCCCCTCCTTCGCCTGGCTGACCGCCACGGCGGCCAGGATCCCGGCGGTGGGCTCGCTGCCCGCGGCCCGGCAGCGGGCCTCCAGCGCGTCGGCCCCGCGCCCGTCCAGCAGCGTGCGCGCCTCGTTGACGACGGGGTGGAGCACGCCCGGCTCGACCCCCAGGTCGAGCGGGAACCTCGGGAACACGGCGCCGTTGCGCTCCACGAACCCCTTCCAGTGGTCCAGCCGGCTGTCGTCGGGGCCGAGAGCCCGGCCGCGGCGGCGCTCCAGGGCGGCGAATTCGCCGTAGCCGCCGGTCTCGGGCAGGTCGACCGGGCGGCCCGCCGAGAACGCCTCGTAGGCGGTGGCGACGTCGTCCACGACGACGGCCGTGGACACGCCGTCCGACACCAGGTGGTCGCAGGCGAAGTACAGGGTCGTGGCCTCCTCCCCGATCATCGCCCCCATGACGAACCAGGGCCCGCGGAGGGTGTCGGTCCCCTGCAGGAACCGGTGCACGTAGTCCCGGGCCTGGGCGGACGTGGCCACGGGACCCGCGTCGACGGCGTCGAGCTTGACCTCCTCCGGGTCCAGGACGCTGACGTCCAGGCCCTCGGCCGCCCCCTGGAAAACCCAGCGCAGCACCTCGTGGCGGCGTACGAGGTGCAGCAGCGCGGCCTCGAGCGCGGGTCGGTCGAGCCGGCCCCGGATCTCGAACGACCCGCCGAGATAGGACGGGCAGGTGATGCCCTCCTGCTCCATGTGCCGGGCGACGGCGAAGTGCTTGTCCTGGATGTAGGAGGCGCGGCGGCGCGGCCGTCCGGGGCCCGGGGCGCCCCCGTGCGTCGGGAAGGCGATCGTCCATTCCACGGCGTACCCGGGCGCGATCCGCAACTCGTCGATGGGAATCTGGAGCACAACGGCCCTTTCCTGTGGTCGGCTGCCTGGTGGCTGGCGCGCGCTGGGCCACCGGGGCCGACAGGAAGTCGAAGGGCCTTGGGAGCGGGCCGTTTCGCCGGGGCAGGGAGATCCGTCGTGCCGAGGGCAGGGCGGCTCACTCGCACCAGGGACGGGGTTCGGTGCTGAACCGCTCATCCTTGCCCAAGATTATAACCATGAGTTACATCACTATTACACATAGTACTTGACGGATGCGTGCGTACCGGTGTCCACCGTCCGGCGGCAGGGCCTCTCCACCGGAGGGGCCGGACGCGCGCCCCGCCCGCGAGGGAGCGGCGGACACGGTGCCGCGCAGGGGGCCGGCCGTGCCACCCGCGTCCCCGCCCGCGCGGGAGCGGCGCCACGGCGGGGACCGGGACGGGAGCCGGACCCGTCCCCGCGCCTCCGCGCCCGGAAACGGCCGCGCCGCCCCCGCGTGCGGGCCGCCCCGGGCCCCGTTCGCGAGGGATCGGGACCCGGGGCGGCCGGGTGGAGGGGCGGCGGACGGTTCCGGGCGCGGCGCCCTACCCCCGCAGGAGGCGCTCGGCGGCCTGCCACGGCGCGGCGGGGCCGCTCGGCTCGTAGCGGTGCGTCACGGTGGAGTCCGCGACGATCCGGCGCAGATCCGCCAGGCCGCCGCGGACCTCCCCGACCGCCCGGGCCTGCACGAGCAGGTTGCCGACGGCCGCTCCCTCGGCGGGGCCCGCGACGACCGGCAGGCCGACGGCGTCGGCGGTGAGCCGGCACAGCAGGGCGTTGTTGGCCCCCCCGCCCACGACGTGCACCACGTCCACGCGCCTCCCGCTCAGCTCGGAGGCCTGGCGGACGGCCCGCCGGTAGGCCAGCGCGAGGGAGTCGAGGACGCACCGCGTCGTCGCGGCCTCGTCCGCGGGGGGCTCCTGCCCGGTCTGCGCCGCGAACTCGCGGATGCGCGCCGGCATGTCGCCCGGCGGCAGGAACCGGGGGTCGTCCACGTCCACCACGCAGGACAGCGCGGGCACCGCGGCGGCGCGCTCCAGCAGTGCGGCCAGGTCGACCTCCCCGCCCCACACGCGCAGGCACTCCTGGAGCACCCACAGGCCCATGACGTTGCGCAGGTAGCGGACGGTGCCGTCCACGCCGAGCTCGTTGGTGAAGTTGGCGGCCCGGCTCTCCTCGGTGCGGACGGGCGCGTCCAGCTCCACACCGACCAGCGACCACGTCCCCGAGGAGACGTAGGCGAAGTTCGGCGTGGCCGCCGGCACCGCCACGACCGCGGACGCGGTGTCGTGGGAGCCCACCGCCACCAGGGGCGCCCCGGCCGCCGCGCCCACCGCGTCCCGCCGGAGCAGGGGGCCGACGACGGTGCCCGGCTCGACCAGGCCCGGCAGCAGTCGGCGCGCCGGAACCCCGAAGGGCCCCTCCAGGACGTCCAGGCACGCGTCGGCCCAGGCGCGCGCGTCCACGTCGACCAGGCCCGTGGTGGAGGCGTTGGTCAGCTCCGCCACCCGTTCCCCCGTCAGCCAGAACCCCAGGAGGTCGGGGATGAGCAGCAGGTCGCCGTCCAGGGCGGCGAGCCGGCCGCCCTCGGACGCGGCCGCCAGCTGGAAGACCGTGTTGAACGGCTGGACCTGGAGGCCGTTGACGGCGTACATCTCGGCGGCGGGCAGGTGCTCGAACACCCGCTCCGGGGCGCCCGCCGTCCGCGCGTCGCGGTAGTGCACCGGGTTGCCGAGGAGCGCGGCGTCGCCGTCGAGCAGCCCGTAGTCGACCGCCCAGGAGTCGATGCCCACCGAGGCCAGGCCGCCGTGGGGCTCGGCGGCGCGGCGCAACCCCTCCAGGACGCCGCTGTACAGGGACAGGATGTCCCAGTACAGGGTGTCGCGCCCCCGCGCGGGCACCGGGACGGGCCCGTTGGGGAAGCGGGCGACCTCCTCCGTGTGGAGCCGGCCGCCCTCCAGGCGGCCGGTGATGACCCGGCCGCTGGAGGCGCCGAGGTCGACGGCGGCGTGGACGGCCGGGCCCGTCCCGGGGGTGCGGGCGGCGCTCATCGCAGGAACGCGGCGGCCACGCCGCTGTCGACCGGGATGTGCAGGCCGGTGGTGTGCGAGAGCTCCCCGGCGGTCAGGGCGAACACGGCGTTGGCGACGTGCTCGGGCAGCACCTCGCGGCCCAGGATGGTGCGCTGGGCGTAGAACGCCCCCAGGTCCTTCTCCTCGACCCCGTAGACCTTGGCCCGCTGGGCGCCCCAGCCCCCGGCGAAGATCCCGGAGCCGCGCACGACACCGTCGGGGTTGACCCCGTTGACACGGATGCCCCGGCCGCCGAGTTCGGCGGCGAGCAGCCGCACCTGGTGGGCCTGGTCGGCCTTGGCCGCGGAGTAGGCGACGTTGTTGGGGCCGGCGAACACGGCGTTCTTGGAGGCGATGTAGACGATGTCGCCACCCATGCCCTGGGCGGTCATCACCCGGGCGGCCTCGCGGGAGACCAGGAACGAGCCCTTGGCCATGACGTCGTGCTGGAGGTCCCAGTCGCGTTCGGTGGTCTCCAGGAGGGGCTTGGAGACGGACAGCCCGGCGTTGTTGACGACCAGGTCGACGCCGCCGAAGGCCAGGGCGGCCTCCTCGAAGGCCCGCGCGACCGCGTCGGCGTCGCTGACGTCGCAGGCCACGCCGACCGCGACGTCGGCCCCGCCGAGTTCGGCTGCGGCCTCCGCGGCCCGGTCGGCGTCGAGGTCGGCGACGACCACGCACGCGCCCTCGGCCGCGAGCCTGGCGGCGACGGCCCCGCCGATGCCGCCGGCCGCGCCGGTGACGAGGGCGACGCGGGAGGCCAGGGGCTTGGGCCGGGGCAGCCGGGCGAGCTTGGCCTCCTCCAGGGCCCAGTACTCGATGCGGAACTTCTCCGACTCCTCGATGGGGCGGTAGGAGGAGACGGACTCGGCGCCGCGCATCACGTTGACGGCGTTGACGTAGAACTCGCCGGCGACGCGCGCGGTCTTGGCGTCCTTGCCGAAGGAGAACATGCCCACGCCGGGGACCAGCACGATCGCGGGGTCGGCGCCGCGCATGGCGGGGCTGTCGGGGCCCGCGTGGCGCTCGTAGTAGGCGCGGTACTCGTCCCGGTAGGCCGCGTGGAGCTCCTTCAGGCGGGCGACGGCGTCGTCGAGGGGGGCGTCGGCCGGCAGGTCGAGGACCATCGGGCGGACCTTGGTGCGCAGGAAGTGGTCGGGGCAGGAGGTGCCGAGGGCGGCCAGGCGCGGGTGCTCCGCTCCGGCGAGGAAGTCCAGGACCACGTCGGCGTCGGTGAAGCGCCCGACCTGGGGGTGGTCGGTGGAGGCCAGGCCGCGCAGGACGGGGGCCAGGGCGGCGGCCCGCTCGCGGCGCTCGGCGGCGGGCAGCGCGCCGTAGCCGGGCAGAGGCGGCCCGAAGGGACGGGGGCGCCCGCGTTCGGCGAGGAACGCCTCGGCGGTGCGGATGATCTCCAGGGAGTTGGCCTGGCACTGCTCGCTGGTGTCGGCCCAGGAGGTGATGCCGTGGCCGCCCAGGACCGCGCCGATGGCTCCGGGGTTCTCCTCGGCGATCCGGGCGATGTCCAGGCCCAGCTGGAAGCCGGGCCGCCGCCAGGGCACCCAGACGACGCGGTCGCCGAAGCACTCGCGGGTGAGCCGATCGCCGTCCTCGGCGGTGGCCAGGGCGATGCCGGAGTCGGGGTGCAGGTGGTCGACGTGGGCGGCGCGGACGAGGCCGTGCATGGCGGTGTCGATGGAGGGGGCCGCGCCGCCCCTGCCGAACAGGCAGTGGTCGAAGGCGGCGACCATCTCGTCCTCGCGCTCCTCGCCCGGGTAGACGTCGACGAGGGAGCGCAGGCGGTCCAGGCGCAGGACGGCGAGGCCGTCCTCGGTGAGGGTGCCGAGGTCGCCCCCGGAGCCCTTGACCCACAGGAGTTCGACGGGCCGTCCGGTGACGGGGTCGGTCCGGGTGCCGGCGGCGGAGGTGTTGCCCCCGGCGAAGTTGGTGTTGCGCGGGTCGGCGCCCAGGGCGTTGCTGCGGGCGATGAGCTGGTCGACGACGGAGTCGGGCACGGTGCTGTCTCCCTGAGGGGTGCTGTGGTCGGTGGGTGCGTCCGGCTCGCTCACGCGCCCCACCCGGCCTGGGTCCCGCCCCTGCGCTCGTCGGTGACGCGCTCCATGTAGCCGGAGCGGGCGTGCGCGGCCATGGGGTCGGCGTCGAGCCCCCGGTCCTCGCGCATCTGGGCGAGCATCGGCCGGACGTCGGTGTTGTAGGCGTCCATGAGGGCGGCGTTGGCGGCGAGGACGTCGCCCTCGCGCTGGGCGGCGGCGAGCGCGTCGGCGTCCACGAGCAGGGCCTTGGCGGTGGCCTCCTGCACGTTCATCACCGAGCGGATCTGCCCGGCGATCTTGGGCTCGATGTTGTGGCACTGGTCGAGCATGAACGCGACGCCGGTGTCCTCGGCCGTCCCGCCGCCCCGCACGACCTCGTACATGATGCGGAACAGCTGGAAGGGGTCGGCGGCGCCGACCATGAGGTCGTCGTCGGCGTAGAAGCGCGAGTTGAAGTCGAAGGCGCCGAGCCTGCCGGCCCTGAGCAGGAACGCCACGATGAACTCGATGTTGGTGTGCGCCGCGTGGTGGCCGGTGTCGACGCAGACCACGGCCTTCTCGCCGAGTTCGAGGCAGTGGGCGTAGGCGGTGCCCCAGTCGGGGACGTCGGTGGCGTAGAAGGCGGGCTCGAAGAGCTTGTACTCCAGGAGGAGGCGCTGGTCGTCGCCGATCCGGCCGTAGACCTCCGCCAGCGCCTCGGCGAGGCGGTCCTGGCGCGCGCGCAGGTCGTCCTGTCCGGGGTAGTTGGTGCCGTCGGCGAACCACAGCTTGAGGTCGCGGGAGCCGGTGGCGTCCATGACGTCCACGCACTCCAGCAGGTGGTCGACCGCCTTGCGGCGGACGGCGGGGTCGGGGTTGGTGACGCTGCCGAGCCGGTAGTCGTCGTCCTGGAAGACGTTGGCGTTGACGGTTCCGATGCCCACGCCCAGGTCGCGTGCGTGGGCGGCGAGCGCGGCGTAGTCGTCGACCCGGTCCCAGGGGATGTGGAGGGCGACCGTGGGGGCGGCGCCGGTGAGCCGGTGCACCTGGGCGGCGTCGGCGATCTTCTCCCAGGGGTCGCGCGGGACCCCCGGCTGCGCGAACACCTTGAACCGGGTGCCGGAGTTGCCGAAGGCCCAGGAGGGGAGTTCGATGTGCTGGCGCCGCAGGACGGCCAGGGCGTCGGCGCGGCGGTCGGAGGGTGCTGCCACGGTGGGCTCCGTTCGGGGGACCTGCCGGTCGGACCGGCGTCATTGAATCGTTTCACTCAGGTTTCGCCGAAACTACCTCCAGCTCTTCCCGTGTGTCAATATCCCTCCAACGCAGAGGGCATGACGTGCGTACATGCGGTCTTGAAACGTTTTATAAACGGGGGTGCCGAGACGACGCCTGCGGCCCGGACCCCGTGGTCCGGGCCGCAGGGGCGGTGCGGGCGGGCGGCGGCTCAGGCGCCGAGGGCCATCCGGACGCCGAGGGTCAGCATGAGGGCGGCGATGAGCGCGTCCAGGACCCGCCAGGCCCCGGGCCGCGCGAAGAGGGGGCGCAGCAGCCGTGCGCCGAACCCCAGGGCGAAGAACCACGTGAGGCTTCCCGCGACCGCGCCGGCCGCCCACCACCAGCGGGCGTCGCCGGCCTGCTGGTTGGCGAGCGAGCCGAGGAGGACGACCGTGTCCAGGTACACGTGCGGGTTGAGCCAGGTGAGCACCAGCGCCGTCGCCACGGCGGCCCTGCGGCCGTCCCCGGCCGCGCCGCCGACCACGAGCGCCCCCGGACGCAGGGCGCGGCGCACCGCGATCAGCCCGTAGACGACGAGGAACCCCGCGCCGAGGAACCGGACGGCGGTGACGAGGCCGGGGGCGGCCCCGAGGACCGCGCCGACGCCGAGGACCCCGGCGGTGATGAGCAGTGCGTCGGACAGGGCGCAGACCAGCACCACGGGGAGGACCGTGCCCGGGCGGCCGTCGATGCCGACGCGCAGGACGTAGGCGTTCTGCGCGCCGATGGCCACGATGAGCGCGAGCCCGGTGCCGAATCCGAGCAGGGCGGGGAGGAGTGTCTCGTTCACCGTCAGAACGCTAGGGCGAGGCGGGCGTGCAGTAAAGCTAAAGTTTCTCAGGACTATGAAGAGAGGCTTAAGATGCCGTTCCAGTTCGACCACCTGCGCACCCTCACGACCCTGGTCGACGAGGGCACCTTCGAGGCGGCCGCGCGGCGGCTGCACGTGACCGCCTCGGCGGTGTCCCAGCGGGTGCGGGCGATGGAGCAGAGCACGGGGAAGGTCCTGGTGCAGCGGACGAACCCGGTGCGGACCACCCCCGCCGGGGACGTGGTCCTGCGCTACGCGCGCCAGGTCCTGCTCCTGGACGCGGACACCGCCGCCGAGCTGCGCCTGGGCGGCGGGGACGGTCCGGGCGGCGGGGCGGAGCCGGTGTCGGTGCCGCTGGCGGTGAACGCCGACAGCCTGTCCACCTGGTTCCTGGACGCGCTGGCGGAGGCGCCCCCGGAACCGGGCACGGTGTTCGAGATCCACCGGGAGGACGAGGAGCACACCACGTCGCTGCTGCGGTCGGGGACGGTGATGGCGGCGGTCACCTCGACCCCGGAGGCGGTCCAGGGGTGCGCGGTGGCGGGACTCGGCGCGATGCGCTACCGGGCGGTGTGCAGCCCGGAGTTCGACGCGCGCCACCTGGGAGGGCGCGCGGACCCGGAACTGCTGCCCCGGGCGCCGGTGGTCAACTTCGACCGCAGGGACGACCTCCAGGACCGGTTCCTGCGGGAGACGACGGGGCGGGAGCCGTCGGGCCCGCGGCACTACATCCCGGCGTCGGAGGACTTCGCCCGGACGGTGCTGCTGGGGTTCGGGTGGGGTGTGGTGCCCGAGCCGCAGTGCGTCGCGGAGATCGGGGCCGGGCGGCTCGTGGAACTGGCCCCGGGGCACCCGGTGGACGTGCGGCTGTACTGGCAGCGGTGGAACCTGAGGTCGCCCGCGCTGGACCGGGTCTCCGAGGTCGTCCGCGCGGGCGCGGCGGCCCGCCTCCACCCCTTCTGACCCGGTCCGCCCGGCCCCCGGGTCGGAGGGGCCGGCCGGGGGCGGTCCGGGCTCCCCCGGCCCCCGGTCGAGGGACGCGGCCGCCCCGGCCGGACGCGGCTCAGCCTCCGGGACCGCGCGCCTCGGGCACGGGCCAGAAGAAGCTCTCCAGGAGGTCGTGCAGCCGGAGCCGCTCGGGGTCGATCCGGTCGCGGCCGTACGCGTCCAGGAACCTCTCGGCCGAGGCGGGGCCGAACTGGGGGTTCATGCGGCTGCGCAGGCTCCGCGCCATGTCCGCGACGTCGGAGTGCGGGTCCGCCGTGCCCGCTCGGCCGACGTCCACGAACCCGGGCCCGCCGGACCCCGCGACGAGCACGTTGGGCAGGCAGAAGTCGCCGTGGGAGACCGCGGGCCCACCGTCGCCGAGGGCCTCGGCCGCGCTCTCCAGCTCCGGCAGCACGGCCGCGGCCGGAGGGCCCTCCCTGCCGGCGATCTCCCACGACCTGTCGACCAGTCCGGACGCGACGCGCTCGCGGACCTCAGGGAGCACCGACGACAGGGACCGGTCGAAGGGGGCGTCGTCCGCGGCCGTCGCGTGGAGCTCCCGGGCGGCGCGGGCGATCCGGTCCACGACGGAGTCCCGTTCCCCCTCGGGCCAGGGGTCGGAGGCCGGACGGCCGGGAAGCGCCCGCGTCGCGAGCCAGGACCCGCCGTCGTCGGCGCCGGCGCCCAGGACCTCGGGGACCGGCACTCCCAGCCGGGCCAGCCACTCCAGGCGTGCGGTCTCCGCCGCGAGGTCGCGGGCGAGGCGGCCCCGTTCGTCGTCGACCAGCTTGACGAACGCGACCGGTCGTCCCCGGGCGTCGATCAGGCGCAGGACCCTCGCACCCGAGAGGCCGAGTCCGACGGTCTCCCGCCGGACGGCGCCCGTTGCGCGTTCGATGGCCCTCACCGCGTCCGTCATGGACCCGATCGTAGATTTCGGGGCGGCCCCGCGCCAACCGCGCCGGCGGCGGGGCACCGGTCCCGGCGGCTCCCGACGCCCCCGGCCCGCGCGAGGCGGTGGCCGGGAGCGGGCACGCGTCCCGGGCGAGGACCGCCACCGGCCCGGGCTACCCGGCGCCGCGGGTCCGCCGGCCCATGGGCGGCCACGTCCCGTCGGGGTCGGGCACGGGCGCGAATCCGGCCTGCTCGAAGAAGGCGACGCGCTCCTCCACGTGCTCGCCCTCCTCGGGTTTCAGGAACACCCAGCGTGTGCCCGACCGTCCCGCCACGGCCACGAACGCGTCCAGCAGCCCCGTGCCGACCCCCCGGCGCCTCCACTCCGCGTCGACCACCAGGGCCAGGACGTACCCGTGGGGCGGTGGCACCGGGGCGCCGGGACCCGTGTAGGCCCCGTCGAGGATCCCCTCGATCCAGCCGACCACGGTGTCCCCGTCGACGGCGACCAGGACCACCATCCCCTCGGGCCACTCGCCGTCGGGGTACCCCTTCACCTCGAAATGCGGGGCCGCGCGCACGATCAGGCGGGCGATCCCCGCGCCGTCTCCGGGCAGGGCACGACGAATCAGCATGACGGCACGGTACCGACCGGCCCGCTCCGGCCACCGGCACCACCCCCGCGGCGGTGCTCCCCGGCGTGTCGCGGGCCCGCCCGCCCGAGCCCCCGCAGGAGGGCGGACGGCCGGTCGAACGTCGGCGGCCCCGGCAGGCCCGAGCCCCCGCGCGGGAGGGACGCCGGCAAGGCGGAGTACATCCACCGCGTGTCCCCGTCCCCCGCGCACGGGAGGGGCGAGTACGGCACACCCCGCCGAAGGGCGCGCGTCCCTCCGAGCCCCCGCGCGCGCCGGGGCGCCCCGGGATTCGGCCCGACCCAAACGCCCCCGACCTGCGGTTTCGCACTCCGGGGAGTACGCGGACCCGGTCTCCCCCCTGCTAGCTTCCCCTGCATGAGAATGCACGAGCGCCCCAGTCCCACCGAGGTCATCTCGGCGTGGATCCCCCACGACGCCCGCTGGCACGAGTCCGCGCGCTCGGCGGCGATCACCGGTGAGGAGGCCCTGCGCCGGTACGTGACCGGCCTGGTGCGCGACCACAGGGACGGCGACGGCGGCCGGGAGCTGGTCGACGACCACGACCTGCACAGCGTCGGGGCGGTCGCCGAGGACCTCGGCGTGGCAGGGCTGGGGGGCGTGGACTGGCGGCGGGTCCGGGAGGCGATGCTCGTCCCGCTGCGGGAGCGCGGGACCGGCTGAGACCCGCCCCGCGCCCGTCCTCCCCGGGCTCCCTACTCGTCGTCGTCCTCCGCGTGGTGGTCGAGGTTGGAGGTGCCCCGGCGCCAGTAGCCGTCGACCTCGCAGGTCGCGTTGCGGACGAACCCGCGCTCCTTGAGCAGGCGGCGGATCGGCTTGAGGGTGTTCGCCTCGCCGGCGGCGTACACGAACCCGTCCCCCTCGGGCAGTTCGAGGGAGCGGAACGCCTCCAGCAGCAGGTCGGTGGTGCCGGGCTCGGCCCCTCCCCGGTGCAGCCAGGTGATCCGGGCCCCGGCGGGGGCCTCGATCTCCTGCTCCTCACCGGCGTCCGCCACCTCGAAGAACGCGAACACGCGGGCGTCGGCGGGCAGTTCCTCCACGTAGCGGGCGGCGGCCGGCAGCGCCGTCTCGTCCACCAGCAGCACGTGGTGGTCGAACTCCCCGCTGATCCGGGCGGTGCCGCGGGGGCCCAGCACGCCCAGCTTGTCGCCGCGCCGGGCGGCCTGCGCCCAGCGTCCCGCCGGGCCGTGGTCGTGGGCGACGAAGTCGACGGTCAGGCACCGGGCGCCCGTGTCGAGCGCGCGGACGGTGTAGTCGCGGAACACCACGCCGGGGGCGCGGAAGTTCAGGCAGCGGTCGTCCTCCACGACGGGCAGGACGTGCCCGCCCTCCTCGTTGGGGAACCACAGCTTGACGTGGTCGTCGAAGTTGGCGCTCTCCATCCCGGCGAGGTCGGGCCCGCCGAGGTGGACGCGGATCATGCGCGGGGTGACGCGCTCGACGTCGGCCACTTCGAGGACGCGCGGCTTCAGCGGGTACCTCTGGACGCGGCGCTCGTGGGTCGGGGTGCTCACTGCTTCTCCTCGGTGGTGTGGTTCCGCCCTGGGCGGAGACTGCGGCGGGAACGGGCGCGGGCGGCTCGGACGCCCGACCTCGGAACACCGATGAGGGTAGCCTTGCCTAAACCCTGTTCCTCGCCCGGGGGCGGCTCGCGGGGTGCGGCCGACCGCTCCGCGCGGAGTGCGGCCCGGCCCGGAGGGTTCCGGCGGTCCGGGCACGGCGGCGGGGGCTCCGGCCGAGGGCGCGGAGCACCTCCGGGACGGGCGCCCCGCACGGAGACGTCACCTCCCCGGAACGCAGCGGGGGCGCGGCGCCCGCCGTCCCCGCGGACGCACACCCGGACACGGCCGGGGCCGCACGCCCCGCGGGGGCGGAGGACCGCCGTGCTCGACCGGCGGACACCCGAAGACGGACATTCCACATCATGTCCTAGCCTGGAGACCCATCCCGGCCCCTAGCGCCGGGATCCGCCGTGTCCAGCGAGAACGAGTCCGAGGAACAACGTGAACATCAGTCCCCGCGTCACAGCGACCGTCTTCCGCGTGGTGGCGGTCTTCGAGGCCTTCACCTGGGCCGGCCTCCTCGTCGGCATGGGGTTCAAGTACCTCGGGAACGGCAGCGAACTGGGCGTGCAGATCTTCGGCCCCCTGCACGGCGGGGCGTTCATGGTCTACGTGGCCGTCGCCCTGGCCGCCGCGCTCCACCTGCGCTGGGGCGTGTGGCCGACGCTGGTGGCCCTGGCCGCGTCCGTTCCTCCCCTGGGCACCCTCCTCGCCGACTGGTGGCTGCACCGCAGCGGGCGCCTGACGGCCGGTGCGAAGGAGCGCGACAGGGCGCCCGAGCCGGTCGCCTGAGACCGCACCGACCCCGCGGGGCCCGGTGGGACCACGG
>NZ_JBSHDN010000130.1:0-18743 GCF_053616335.1 Nocardiopsis sp. NPDC055824 | reverse complement strand
GGACGCGCCCGGACGGCACGGGCGGGTCAGCCCGGCGCGGGCGCGGGTGCGTCCAGCTCCAGGGCCTCGGCCGCCGTCGAGAGCTTGGAGTCGAAGCCCCCGACCCGGGACAGCAGCGGGGCGGCGCGCACCAGCGCGTTGCGCACGGCGATGCCCGTCCGGGTCCGCGGGGCCAGGAACCCCAGGCCCGCGTCGGCGATCGCCTGGTTGGCGGCCACGAAGGGCCGCATCCGGGCCTCGTAGGCGGCCAGCGCCGCGGCGGGGGCGTCGTGCCGGGCCAGTTCGCCGGCGAGCACGTGGGCGCCGACCAGGGCGAGGCTGCTGCCCTGGCCCGACGCGGGGGAGGGGCAGTGGGCGGCGTCGCCGAGCAGGACCACCCGGCCGGCGGACCAGCTGCGGGCCCGGATTTGGGTGACGGAGTCGAAGTAGAAGTCCGGGGCCGCCCCCGTCTCCGACAGGAGGCGACCCGCCTCCCACCCCGCCCCGGCGAACGCCTCGCGCAGGAACCGCCTCTGCTCCCCGGCCGGCCGGCGGTCGATCCCGGTCTCCGAACGCGTGGACACCAGGAACATCGCCTTCGCCCCCTCGGCCCGGGGCGTGTGGTAAAGCGCGATCGCCCGCCCGGGGAGGTTGTGCAGCAGGACCTCCCGGTCCAGGCCGAGGTGGTTGGGCACGGTGCAGATGCTGATGTAGGCGTTCAGGAACCTCCGGAACGGGCCCTCGGGGCCGAAGGCGAGGGCACGGGTGGTGGAGTGGAGGCCGTCGGCCCCCACCACCAGGTCGAACATGCGTGGCGCGGCGTGCGCGAAGGACACGTGCACGCCCTCGGGAGCCTGCTCCAGCGCGGTGACCGTGTCGTCGTACAGGTACTCGGTGTACGCGGTGGTGGGTTCGTGCAGGAGCCGGACCAGGTCGCCGCGCAGGAGTTCGCGGGACCGCCCCTCGGAGGCCGTGCGGGCCTGGGAGGGGGTGAAGTCGGCGATGCGGCGCCCGCGCGCGTCGACGAACGACGCGGACGCCATGCCGGTGCCGTGCTCCGCGATGCCGTCGAGCACGCCCATGCGCTCGGCGACGTCCAGGGCGACGCCGCGCACGTCGACGGCATAGCCGCCGGAACGGGGCGCGGGGGCGCGTTCGACGACGGTCGGCGCGATGCCGTACCGGTGGAGCCAGTGGGCGAGGGCGGGTCCGGCGATGCCGGCGCCGGAGATTAGGACGTTCTGTACGGCTGTCACGGGGGTTCACGCTCCTTCGGATGCCTTGCGGGACACGTTAGGCAGCTACTTACCGTGCGTCAAGTAACTTACCGGTCGGAAGGTACGGGTTAGACTCGGCGGACCAGGCGGCGAGTGAACGGGAGTGAAACGGGTGCCCAGAGCGCAGAGCGACACCAAGGCCGAGATCCAGGCCGCGGCACTGGACCTGTTCGCCCGCAAGGGGTTCGAGAAGACGAGCCTCCGCGAGATCGCGGAGCGCCTCGGCATCACCAAGGCGGCGCTGTACTACCACTTCCCGTCCAAGAACGACCTGCTCAGGTCGCTGGTCGAGCCCCTGGAGCAGGACATGGGCGACCTCTTCGCCGAGTACGGGGACGAGCGGGGGGAGGCCACGGAGGGGATGTCCGACCGCGCCCGCGAGCTCCTCGGCGACTACTTCGACATCTGTGTGCGCCACAGCACCCTGCTGGTCGCCGTCCTCAACGACGTCGGCTCCCTGGCCGACATCGGGCTCATCGACGCCGTCGTGGCCTGGCGGCGCCGGCTCGACCGCCTCCTGGTCGGACCCGGGCACGGGACCCCCGCCAGGATGGGCGCGGTCATCGCCCTCGGGGGGATCCAGGACATCTCCGTCATGCTCTCCGCGGAGGAGGCCCTCGCGTACCGGGAGAGGGCCCTCGACATCGCCCTGGCGGCCCTGGTGGCAGGGATCTCCTCTAAGGACTAGACCAATTCGGCCGGGTGCCCTCACCCGGCGGCGGTCGGTGTCGCTAGTCTCGTGTCGGGTCCTGAACCAGTGGTCCGAGAAACCCCAAGAGACGGAGAGAGACCGTGGCGTCCATCGAGGCAGTACAGGCGCGAGAGATCCTTGACTCGCGGGGCAACCCGACGGTCGAGGTCGAGGTTCTGCTCGACGACGGAACCATCGCGCGCGCGGGAGTCCCCAGCGGCGCGTCCACCGGCCAGTTCGAGGCAGTCGAACTGCGTGACGGCGGAGACCGCTACGGCGGCAAGGGCGTGACCAAGGCCGTGACGGCCGTCAACGACGAGATCGCCGACGAGCTCCTCGGCCACGCGCCCGACGAGCAGCGCATCATCGACCGCGCGCTCATCGACCTGGACGGCACCCCGGACAAGTCCCGGATCGGCGCCAACGCCATCCTGGGCGCCTCCCTGGCGGTGGCCAGGGCAGCCGCCCAGGAGGCCGGGCTGCCGCTGTTCCGCTACATCGGCGGTCCCAACGCGCACGTGCTTCCCGTGCCGATGATGAACATCCTCAACGGCGGCGCGCACGCCGACAGCAACGTCGACATCCAGGAGTTCATGGTCGCCCCGATCGGCGCGCCCACGTTCTCCGAGGCGCTGCGCTGGGGGACCGAGGTCTACCACTCCCTCAAGTCGGTCCTGAAGGCCCACGGCCTGGGCACCGGCGTGGGGGACGAGGGCGGCTTCGCCCCCAACCTGGACAGCAACCGCGCGGCCCTCGACCTGATCGTCGAGGCCATCGAGAAGGCCGGCTACACCCCCGGCACCGACATCGCGCTCGCCCTGGACGTGGCCGCCACCGAGCTGTTCAACGACGGCGTCTACACCTTCGAGGGCAAGGCCCGCACCTCCGCGGACATGGCCGCGTACTACGCGGAGCTGGTCGACGCCTACCCGCTCGTCTCGATCGAGGACCCCCTCGACGAGGAGGACTGGGAGGGCTGGAAGACCCTCACCGCCGAGCTCGGCGACAAGGTCCAGCTGGTCGGCGACGACCTGTTCGTCACCAACCCCGAGCGGCTCCAGCGCGGCATCCTCGCCGACACCGCCAACTCGCTGCTGGTCAAGGTCAACCAGATCGGCACCCTGACCGAGACCCTGGACGCGGTCGCCATGGCCCAGCGCAGCGGCTACACGGCGATGATCAGCCACCGCTCCGGCGAGACCGAGGACACCACGATCGCCGACATCGCGGTGGCCACCAACGCCGGCCAGATCAAGACCGGCGCCCCGGCCCGCAGCGAGCGCGTCGCCAAGTACAACCAGCTCCTGCGCATCGAGGAGGAACTGGACGACGCCGCCGTCTACGCGGGCGTGTCGGCCTTCCCGCGCTTCGCCAAGCGCGGCTAGTCTGCCCCAGTGTCCCGCGAATCCAAGCAGCCGCCCCCAAAGGCCGGGAAGGCGTCCAAAGCCGACAGGCCGGCGGGCAGGGCTGCCCGGAGGAGGACGGGGCGGAAGAGCGCCGTAACCGGCTCCGCCAAGGGCAGGGGGGCCGGGAAGGGCACGGGCCGCACCACCGGCGGGGTGCGGCCCATGCTCACCAGCCGTGCGGCGATCCTGGCCCTCGTGGTGTGCGTGATCGCACTGAGCCTGGCCTACCCGCTGCGCGAGTACGTCGCGCAGCGGGCGCAGATCGCCCAGCTCCAGGAGGACCGCGCGCGCATGGAGGAGAGCGTGCTCGACCTGCGCGAGCGCGAGCGGGAGCTCACCCAGGACGAATACGTCGAACGGGAGGCCCGCGCGCGGCTCCACTACCAGTACCCCGGCGAGACCGCCTACATCGTCATCCCGCCGGACTCCGAGGACGACGACGAGGCCGAGACCGGTCCCAGCGAGCCGTGGTTCACCACGCTGTGGCGCTCGGTCGAGGAGGCGGACAGCCCGCCGCCCGACGACGGGCTCTGACCCGCCCCGGGGCGCGTGGCGGGTCCCGGCCGGGGCCCGCCCCCCGCGGGCGGCAGGGGTGCGGGGGCGGCCCTATGCTGGGTTCGCCATGACTTCCGCTGATCAGCCCGTGCCCGGGCGCGCCGCCGGACCGGCGGGCGCCCCTCCCGAGGGGCACTCCGAGAACCCGGTCGCCGCACGCGACATCGCCGCCATCGAACTCCAGCTGGGCCGCACCCCGCGCGGGGTGCGCGGGGTCGCGCACCGCTGCCCGTGCGGGCTCCCCGACGTGGTGCGCACCGCGCCCCGCCTGGAGGACGGCACCCCCTTCCCGACGCTGTACTACCTGACGTGCCCGCGCGCGGCGTCGGCCATCGGCCGGATGGAGAACTCCGGCCGCATGCGCGAGATGCAGGACCGGCTCGCGACGGACCCGGGGCTCGCCGAGGCCTACACCAGGGCCCACGAGTCCTACATCGAGGAGCGGGCCGAGCAGGCGCGCCTGGACGGGGTCGAGCCGCTCCCCGAGGGGATGCAGAGCACCGGCGGCATGCCCACCCGGGTCAAGTGCCTGCACGCGCTGGTCGGCCATGAGCTCGCCGCGCCGGGAACCAACCCCTTCGGCGCCGAGGCGCTGGAGGAACTCCCGCAGTGGTGGGACAGGGGACCGTGCGTGTGCGTCGACGAGGACGCCCGAGAGGGCAGTGAGGGGAACGGGTCATGAGCGGTGTCGCGGCCATCGACTGCGGAACCAATTCCATCAGGATGCTGATCGCCGACGTGGTCCACATCGACGGCGACGAGGTCCAGGTGGTCGACGTCGACCGGCGCATGGAGATCGTGCGGCTGGGCGAGGGCGTCGACCGGACCGGCGAGTTCTCCCCCGAGGCGCTGGAGCGGACCTTCGAGGCGCTCCGCGGCTACGCCGAGGCCATCGAGGCGCACGGCATCGCCCTGGGGCCGGACGCGGTGCGCATGGTCGCCACCAGCGCGACCCGGGACGCGGCCAACCGCCAGGTGTTCATCGACGGGGTCCGCGAGATCCTCGGGGTGGAGCCCGAGGTGGTCACGGGCCTGGACGAGGCAGAGCTCTCGTTCGTGGGGGCCACGGCCGAGTTCGACGCCGAGGCGGCCGAGGGGGGAACAAGCGAGCCCGCCCCGCCGTTCCTGGTGGTGGACATCGGGGGCGGCTCCACCGAGTTCGTCCTGGGGACGGGCCCGGAGGAGGCCGAGAAGGGCGAGCTGGTCCGCGCGGCGCTGTCGGTGGACATCGGCTGCGTGCGCATGACCGAGCGGCACCTGCGCGACGACCCGCCCACGGCGGAGCAGATCGCGGCGGCCACCGCCGACATCGACGCGGCGCTCGACGAGGTCGAGCGGGTCGTGCCCCTGCGCGAGGCGGGATCGGTGGTGTGCGTCGCGGGAACCGCGACCACGGTCGCCGGTATCGCCCTGGACCTGCCCGCCTACGACCCGGAGCGGATCCACCACTCCCGAGTGGGGGCGGCGGACCTCGACCGCATCACCGGGGAGCTGCTCGCGGCGACCTCGGCGGAGCGTGCGGAGATCGGCGTCATGCACCCCGGCCGGGTGGACGTGATCGGCGCGGGCGCGCTCGTCCTGTCGCGGGTGCTCGCCCGCACGGGGGCGGACGCGTTCACGACGAGTGAGCACGACATCCTGGACGGTGTCGCCTGGAGCCTCGTGGTCCAGGCGTAGGCGTTCCGCAAGGGCCTTTCGGGACCCCCGAACAGGGTCCCCCGGGTGAGACGCATCACTGCGGAAGACCCTTGTGAATGCTTTCACAACCACTCTGACCTGCATAAACGCAAGGCATGCAGGTGGGCAAGTGGTCGGAAGGTGATCAGATGTGAACCTTCTCTGTCGGTAGGTGCTTGTGAAAGAATGCACAAGCACCACCCGAAAAGTACGGGTACCCACCACGACGGGGTGGTGCCCCGCTGGAACGCGAGAGCGGGCGACCGGAGACCGCGAGACCTTCGCGGCCCCGGACGGGCGCGACAGAAACCTTTAGGGCGGATATGCGATGACCGAGAGCAGGAACTACCGGCTGGTACACGGCGGAGGGGACGAAGCGGAGATCCCGCACATCCTCATCGTCGGCGGCGGTTACCTCGGGATGTACACCGCGAGGCGGCTGGAGAAGAAGCTCGGGGCGGGCGAGGCGCGGATCACCGTCATCGACCCCAACTCCTACATGACCTACCAGCCCTTCCTGCCCGAGACCGCGTCCGGCAACATCTCGCCGCGCCACGTCGTCGTCCCGCTGCGCAAGGTCTTCGACCGGGTCCGCGTCCTGGGCGGGCGCGTCGTGCGCATCGACCACGCCGACCGCCAGGTCCGCTACGAGCCCAACGTCGGCGAGCCCGAGACCATCGCCTACGACCACCTCGTGATGGCCGCGGGCGCCGTCTCGCGCACCCTGCCCATCCCCGGCCTGGCCGAGTGGGGCATCGGGATCAAGACCGTGGAGGAGGCCGCCTACCTCCGCAACCACGTCCTCAACCAGCTCACCATCGCCGACTCCACCGACGACGAGGCCACCCGGCGCAAGGCGCTCAACTTCGTCTTCGTCGGCGGCGGGTTCGCCGGCGCCGAGGCCATCGCCGAGCTGGAGGACATGGTCCGCGACGCGGTCCGCCTCCACCAGTCGATCGACCTCGACGACGTGCGGTTCTACCTCATCGAGGCGGCCGACAAGATCCTGCCCGAGGTCGGCCCCGAGGTCGGGAACAAGGCCCTCAACCAGCTGCGCCGCCGCGGCATCGACGTCCGGCTCAAGACCTTCCTGGAGTCGGCGGCCGACCAGCACATCAAGCTCAGCGACGGCACCGAGTTCGACGCGGGCACCCTCGTGTGGACCGCGGGCGTCAAGCCCAGCCCGGTCGTCGCCGCCAGCGACCTGCCCCTCGGGCCCAAGGGCCACGTGGACACGAGCGAGTTCCTCACCGTCAACGGCGTGGAGAACGCCTTCGCCGGCGGCGACAACGCCCAGGTCCCCGACGGGAACGGCGGCTACTACCCGCCCAACGCCCAGAACGCGGTCCGCCAGGCGCCGGTGCTCGCCGACAACGTGATCGCCTCGCTGCGCAACACCGAGCTCAAGGCCTACAAGCACAAGAACCTCGGCGCGGTCGCCGGACTGGGCCTGCACAAGGGCGCCGCCCAGCTGTTCGGCGTGATCAAGCTGAACGGCCGCCTCGCCTGGTACGCCCACCGGGCCTACCACCTGTTCGCGGTCCCGACCTTCAACCGCAAGATGCGCGTGCTGTCGGACTGGACGCTCGCCCTCTTCCTGCGCCGCGACTTCGCCGCGCTCCCGGAGATGGCCGAGCCCCGCCAGGCCTTCGAGGAGGCCAGCCGGCCGCAGATCGAGGACGGCCGACTCCGCCGGGTCAGCTGATCCGGCCCGGTCGCGCGACTCCCGCCCGCGCGGCCCAGCCCGAACACACGAAACGACCGGTTTCCCCAGGGGAGCCGGTCTTTTCGTGACCATAACCGGCCAAGCCAAAGCAAAGTGGGCAATCGACCCGGCCGGTATGATGGGTTCGCCCTCGTAGCCCAATGGAAGAGGCAGGCCCCCTAAAAGGGTCACAAGTGTCGGTTCGAGTCCGACCGGGGGTACCAGTGTTGCTTTTGGGGCTCTTGCTGTTTTGGGGCTCCGCTTCGCTTTGCCCCGTGTTCGGGCGCCTTGAGGCCGGTGTGCTTCGTCCTCGTCTGCGCCTGCCGCTCGTTCCTCGCTCGCGGCTTGACTCGTCCTGCAGCACCCCGGCGGCGCCCTCACGCACAACCCCCAGGGGCGGGGTCGGCTCTCAGGGACAACCCTGCTGTTTTGGGGCTCCGCTTCGCTTTGCCCCGTGTTCGGGCGCCTTGAGGCCGGTGTGCTTCGTCCTCGTCTGCGCCTGTCGCTCGTTCCTCGCTCGCGGCTTGACTCGTCCTGCAGCACCCCGGCGGCGCCCTCACGCACAACCCCCAGGGGCGGGGTCGGCTTGCACCGGCCACCCCCGGGCGGGCGTGGGGCTACGGGGCCTGCTGCTCCATGAGGAGCTGCAGCTGCGTGAACAGCCGTTCTCCCGGGTCGCCCAGGTCGATCCCGCTCACCGAGGCGGCCCTGCGCACCCGGTACCTCAGGGTGTTGGGGTGGATGTGCAGCCGCTCCGCCGCCGCCCGCGCGTCACCGAACGCCTCCAGGTAGGCCAGCAGCGAGTGCACCAGGTCGGCGCCGCCCGCACGGTCGTACTCGATCAACCGGCTCACCCTCGGGTCGCGCAGGGACGGATCCTCCCGCAACCGGGCCAGCGTCTCGCCGATCAGCACCCGCGAGCGCACGTCGGAGATAGTCGCCACCTCCCAGTCCAGGTGCCGCTCCAGGTCGCGGCCCATCGCGTCCAGCACGCGGTCGGCCTCGGCGCGCGAGTCCGGCACGTCCGCCAGCCGCTCCATCAGCGACCCCACCGCCCCCTGCACCCGCGCCCCCAGGGCCGCGCGCGCCGCCGCCACCGTCTTGCGCGTGAGGGCCAGCACCGACTGCTCCACCCCCCGCCAGCCCTCCCTGCCGCGCTCCAGGTCCGGCAGCAGCACGTACACCCGGCCGCCCAGCTCCGTCACCAGGGCGCTGCGGCGGTACGCGGCGGTGTGCACCGACACCAGGTCGATCATCCGGCGCCGGCGCAGCTCGCGGGCGGGCCGGTCGGGACGCTCCTCGCCGGCTCCGTCCGGAGCCTCCAGCAGCGAGAACGCCACCACCAGCGCGCCGCGGTCGGCGTGCACCTCCACCGTGTCGGCCAGGGCCCCCGCGTCGATCCTCCCCTCCAGCAGGCTCGACAGGAGGTCCTCGCGGAGCCGCAGCCCCGCACTGGCCTGGCTGCGCTGCCTGATCATCTGCAGCGCGGTGGTGCGGGCGGCCCCCAGCAGCGCCTCCTCGGCGTTCTCCGCCAGCGGGCTCGCGCCCTCCTGCACCCAGATCGCCCCGAGCGGCTGCCGTCCGGCGTGGATGCCCACCGCCAGGCGGCGGCGGATGCCCAGGTCGGGGTGCTCCTCGATACGCACCACCTCCTCGCCGGCACGCAGCTTGGCGAACACGCCCCACTCGCGCAGCAGCGCCAGGTACGACTCCGGTCCGCGCCTGCCCAGCACCGACAGCCGCCGCAGCTCGTCCACCTCTGCGCCGCTGGAGTAGGCCAGCACCCGGCTGGCCGCGTCCTCGATGCTCACCAGGCCACCGGTCAGCTGGGCGATCGTCTGCGCCATCGAGAACAGGTCGCCGCTGGACTCGCCCAGGTCCTCGACGGCGGTCAGCCGGGCGTCGTCCACGATGCTCTGGCAGACCGCCTGCAACTGGTCCCACCGCACCTCCGCGCGGACCGCCAGCAGGGCGATCCCCGCCTCACGGGCCTCGCTCCGCAGCGCCTGGAGCTCATCGGTCGCGCCCGGCCTGGGCCGCCCCGCCCGGCCGCCCGACGACGGCGCCTCGTCCTGGGGATGCCCGCCGGTCTTGACGGCGACCGCCGTGGCGCCCTGCTCGGCCAGCGTCCGGACGAGCCGGCGCGCGGCCGCTCCGCGCGCGCCGATCAGCAGCACCAGGTCGCCCTCGCGGACCTCCGCGCGGTCCTCCGGATCGAGGATGACGACATTGTCCACCTGGACATCAAGACCCCCCGGCGCGGCCGCGACGTCCGCGACGGGGTCGCCCAGGGCCAGCAGTAGTCTGCGCAGGGGCACCCCGGTGGAACCCTCCCCGTCGTGGGCGGAGTGACCTGCGAAGACGCTCGTCCGCACTTCCGTCCGGTGCGGTTCGCCGTCAGAGGGGTGGAAGGGGCCCGGTGGTGGGGTGTCAGTGCTCATATGAGTCCCATTTTGTCCCACTGAACAAATAAGGCGGGCAAAGAGTGGCCTGCCCCACAAGGTTCGCACGGTCTTGTTCTGAGAGCGTTGAGTCAGCTCAACCCTGCTCGTTTCAGGGACATTCTTAACTGGGGAGGTGCCCATGGACGCCGTGACCAACGTCCCGCTGCCGCAGAACGAACCCGTTCTGTCCTACGCGCCCGGCAGCGCCGAGCGCGAAGAGCTCGTCGCCAAGCTGGAGGAGCTCGGCAAGGAGAGCATCGACCTTCCGATGCGCATCAACGGCGAGAGCCGCATGGGCGGCGGAGAGCCCATCGACGTCGTGCAGCCGCACCGTCACGCCGCCGTCCTGGGCACCATGCGCAACGCGACCCACGACGACGCCCGCGCCGCCGTCGCCGCGGCCAAGGCCGCCGCCCCGGCGTGGCGCGCGATGTCCTTCGACGACCGCGCCGCCATCCTCCTGCGCGCCGCCGACCTGCTCGCCGGCCCCTGGCGCGCCACCATCAACGCCGCCACCATGCTCGGCCAGTCCAAGACCGCCCAGCAGGCGGAGATCGACGCGGCCTGCGAGCTCATCGACTTCTGGCGCTTCAACGTCTCCTACGCCCGCGAGCTGATCGCCCAGCAGCCCCTGAGCGTCCGCGGCGTGTGGAACCGCATGGAGCAGCGCCCGCTGGAGGGGTTCGTCTACGCGATCACCCCCTTCAACTTCACCGCCATCGCGGGCAACCTCCCCACCGCCCCGGCCCTGATGGGCAACGTGGTCGTGTGGAAGCCCTCCCCGACCCAGCAGTTCGCCGCCGAGCTGACCATGCGCCTCCTGGAGGAGGCCGGGATGCCCCCGGGCGTCATCAACATGGTCACCGGTGACGGCCTCGCCGTCTCCGACGTCGCCCTCAACGACCCCGAGCTCGCCGGTGTGCACTTCACGGGCTCGACCAAGACCTTCCAGCACCTGTGGAAGAGCGTCGGCGAGAACATCTCCTCCTACCGCAGCTACCCGCGCATCGTCGGCGAGACCGGCGGCAAGGACTTCATCGTCGCGCACTCCTCCGCCGACCCCGAGGTCCTGCGCACCGCGATCGTCCGCGGCGCCTTCGAGTACCAGGGCCAGAAGTGCTCGGCCGCCTCGCGCGCCTTCGTCGCCCGCTCCGTGTGGGAGCAGGTGCGCGACGACCTGGTCGCCGAGACCGAGGCCCTGACCATGGGCGACGTGACCGACCTGTCGAACTTCATCGGCGCCGTCATCGACCGCCGCTCCTTCGACAAGCTGGCCAAGGTCCTGAAGGACGCCGAGTCCGACCCGACCCTGGAGATCATCGCCGGCGGGACCGCCGACGACTCCGTCGGCTACTTCGTGCGCCCGACCATCATCGAGGGCACGGACCCGACCAACGACGTGTTCCGCACCGAGTACTTCGGCCCGGTCATCGCCGTCCACGTGTACGAGGACGACGAGTTCGACGACATCCTCAAGATCGTCGACGAGGGCTCCGCCTACGCCCTGACCGGCGCGGTCCTGGCCAAGGACCGCTCCGCGATCGCCAGGGCCACCGAGGCGCTGCGGTTCTCGGCGGGCAACTTCTACGTCAACGACCGGCCGACCGGCTCCATCGTGGGCCAGCAGCCGTTCGGCGGCGGACGCGCCTCCGGCACCAACGACAAGGCCGGTTCCGCGCAGAACCTGTCCCGCTGGTCCAGCCCGCGCGCCATCAAGGAGACGTTCGTCGCGCCGACGGTCTCCTCCTACCCCCACCAGGGGTAGCCACGGTTCCGCACCCCCTCCCGTCCTGAGGGGGTGCGGACCCCTCCAGCCCCCCGAGGAATCCACCGGCACCGCGGGGACACCCCCCGGCCGCTGCCCCGTCCGCGCGGGTCCACAGGCCCGCGCACGTCTTCTTCGAGGTCACCATGCTTCGTAAGCCCCTTCTGCTCGCCGCCAGGTCCGCGAAGGTCCGCACCGTCGTCGAGCGCACCCCCATGACCCGGGCCATGGTCCACAGGTTCGTGGCGGGCTCCACCATGGAGGAGGCCCTCCCCGCGATCGAGGACCTGACCAGGGACCGCTACGTCACCCTGGACTTCCTGGGGGAGGACACCGCCGACGCCGCGCAGGCCGCGGCGACGGTGACCGCCTACCGGGACCTGCTCGCCGCGCTCGGCGAGGCCGGTCTCGGGGACCGGGCCGAGGTGTCGGTCAAGCTCTCGGCCGTGGGCCAGTTCCTCGACAGGGACGGCGAGAAGATCGCCCTGGAGAACGCCCGCGAGATCGCCGAGGCGGCCAAGGCGATCGGCACCACGGTCACCTTCGACATGGAGGACCACACCACGGTCGACTCCACCCTGGGGATCCTGCGGGAGCTGCGCGAGGACTTCCCGTCCACTGGCGCGGTGCTCCAGGCCTACCTGCGCCGCACCGTCGCGGACTGCCGCGACCTGAGCGGCGCCGGTTCGCGCGTGCGCCTGTGCAAGGGCGCCTACGACGAGCCCGCCTCGGTCGCGTACCGCGACAAGGCCGAGGTCGACAAGGCGTACGTGCGCGCGCTGCGCGTCCTCATGGAGGGCGACGGCTACCCCATGGTCGCCTCGCACGACCCGCGCATGGTCGCCATCGCCGGCTCCCTGGCCGAGGCCAACGGCCGTTCGGCGGACGACTACGAGTACCAGATGCTCTACGGGATCCGCGACGCCGAGCAGGTTCGCCTCGCCGCCGAGGGCAAGAGGATGCGCGTCTACATGCCGTACGGCACCGAGTGGTACGGCTACTACATGCGGCGCCTGGCGGAGCGCCCGGCCAACGTGCTCTTCCTGGCACGCTCGCTGGTGACCCGCAACTAGCCCGGCGTTCGACCCCGGGCCCGTGGCCGGACGGCATCCCGGCCACGGGCCCGGGTGCTGTCCGGGCGACCCGGGCCCCGGGGCGACCACGTGCGCTGCCGGGGCTCCGACGATCGAACGCGGGGCCTGCGGACGGGTGTGCCGCACGGCCGCGCCCGGGGCCGCGGTCCCGCAGCGGCCGGTCCGCGAGGGGCCTCTTCCGCGCGATGCGGCACCGCCGTCGGCGGCCCGCCCCGTTTCCCAACGGTGACCTGTCCTGCGGAACCCCGTGTCGGCCCCGTACGTTACCTTGTGGGCAGCAATCCACGCGTGAAAGGCCATTACTAGACATGCGGATGCGGAGTTCCAACCCCGTCCTCAAGCGGGCACTTCAGCAGGCCCCGGCCGGGGCCCCCCACCAGGGGTACGGTCAGCAGGGCTACGGTCAGCCGGGGTACGGACAACCGTACCCGCAGCAGGGCTACGGCCAGCAGTACCCCCAGCAGGGCTACCCCCAGCAGGGCTACCCCCAGCAGGGGTACCCGGGCGGTCCCGTCCAGGGCGCCGGCGGCCAGCGGATGACCATCGACGACGTCGTCGTGCGCACCGGGATGACCCTCGGTGTCGTCGCGCTCTTCGCCGTCGTCAACTACTTCCTCTTCGACCCCTTCGCCCCGGGCCTCACCATGGGCCTGATGATCGTCGGCGCCCTCGGCGGCCTGGTGCTCGGGCTGGTCATCGCCTTCAAGCAGATCACCAACCCCGTCGCGATCCTCGCCTACGCGGCCCTGGAGGGTCTGCTCGTCGGCGGGCTCTCCGCGCTCCTGGCCTCGTCCCTGGAGGCGACGACCGGTGACGCGGGCGCGGGCGGCGCCCTCGTGACCCAGGCGGTCCTGGGCACGGTCGTCGTGTTCGCCGTGATGCTGGCGCTGTACAAGTTCCGCATCATCAAGGTGACCGACGGCTTCATGAAGGTCGTCATGTACGCCACCCTGGGCGCGGCCGCGCTCATGCTGGTGAACTTCGTGGCCAGCTTCTTCATCTCCGGCGGCATCGGCATCCGCGAGCCCAGCCCGCTGGGCCTGGTCGTCGGCCTCGTGTTCGTCGTCATCGCGGCCTGCACCCTCGCCCTGGAGTTCCGGGGCATCGAGGAGGGCCTGAACGCCGGGATCCCCGACAAGTTCGCCTGGCAGTTCGCCTTCGGCCTGACCGTCTCCCTGGTCTGGCTCTACATCGAGATCCTGCGCCTGCTCTGGATGATCAAGACGATCTTCGCCGAGTAGCGACCGTCGGCCGGCGGCCGACAGGTTTTCGTCGCGTGGCGAGGGGCCGCCACCCGGGTGTTCCGGGTGGCGGCCCCTTCGTCGTGTCGCGTGCGGTGTTCGGACGCGGGACCCGTGGTCAGGCGTTCTCGCCGCGCGGTGCGGGGATCGAACGGTTCCTGCGGCGGCGGTCGTGCTCCAGCACGATGGCCTGCGCGTACCACTGGGGGAGCTCGTACTCGTCCGCGAGCCAGTTGGACCTGTCCTGGCAGCGGAGCAGTCCCGGTCCCTTGTCGAGGGCGGCGAACCACTCGTGGAGTCCCCGGCCGGTGACGACCGGGATGCGTTCGATGAGCTTGGCGTGGACCTCCGGCGAGTGGGTTACCGACATAGGCACCTCCGGCAGCGCTGTGGTGTGTGGCACTTACCTGCGACCCTGCATCAGGAACACGTTCCGGACAAGCCCCGGTCGCCAGCTTTTACCTTGCCGGTGCGGGAACGTTTGCCCGGAGCCCAATGACAGACGATCGCGGATGTGCAGGTGCGTAATCGCCCGTGGTCCGGCGGAGGGGAAGCCCTTCGACGTCCATGGGTGAAGTGTCGCAAATGCCCACATATGCACGAAGGCCCCCCTTTCTCCCCCGATGTGAGGAGGGGACGGGGGACCTCGGCGGGGCCGGCGCGGCCGGCCCCCGGGAAGGCCTAGCTGAGGCGCTCGAAGATCGCCGCCATGCCCTGGCCGCCGCCGACGCACATGGTCTCCAGGCCGAACGTCCTGTCGTGGAACTGGAGGCCGTTGATCAGCGTGCCGGTGATGCGGGCGCCGGTGCTGCCGAACGGGTGGCCGACCGCGATGCCGCCGCCGTTGACGTTGAGGGTGCCGTCGATGTCGATGCCCAGCTGGTCGGCGGAGGGCAGCACCTGCGCGGCGAAGGCCTCGTTGATCTCGACCAGGTCGATGTCGCCGATGGCCATGTTGGCACGGGCGAGGGCCTGCCGGGAGGCCTCGACCGGGCCCAGGCCCATGATCTCCGGGCTCAGGCCGGTCACGCCGGTGGACACGATACGGGCCAGCGGGGTGATGCCCAGCTGCGCCGCCCTGGTGTCGCTCATGACGACCACGGCGGAGGCGCCGTCGTTGAGGGGGCAGGCGTTGCCCGCGGTGACGGTGCCGTCGGGGCGGAACACCGGCTTGAGGCCGGCGACCTTCTCGTAGGTGGTGCCGCGGCGGATGCCGTCGTCGGCGCTGACCACGCTGCCGTCGGGCAGGGTCACCGGGGTGATCTCGCGCTCCCAGAAGCCGTTGTCGAGGGACTTCTCGGCGAGGTTCTGCGAGCGCACCGCGAACTCGTCCTGGCGCTGCCGGGAGACGCCGGTGATCTGGGCGACGTTCTCGGCGGTCTGGCCCATCTCGATGTAGGCGTCGGGCAGCGCGCCCTCCTCGCGCGGGTCGGTCCAGGCCGCGGCGCCGCCCTCCTTGCGCTTCTCGGTGCGCGCCTTGGCGTCGGCGAAGAGCGGGTTCTCGTTCTGCGGGTTGTCGCTGCTGCCGTGGGCGAAGCGGCTGACGGTCTCGACGCCGGCGGAGACGAACACGTCGCCCTCGCCCGCCTTGATGGCGTGGTAGGCCATCCGGGTCGTCTGGAGCGAGGAGGAGCAGTAGCGCGTCACGGTGGTGCCGGGGACGGTGTCCAGGCCGAGCTGGACGGCCACGATGCGGGCCATGTTGAAGCCCTGCTCGCCGCCGGGCAGGCCGCAGCCGAGCATCAGGTCGTCGATGCCCGAGGGGTCGAGCTGGGGCACCTTGGCCAGGGCGGCGCCGATGATCTGGGCGGTCAGGTCGTCCGGGCGGATGTCCTTGAGCGAGCCCTTGAAGGCGCGGCCGATCGGGGAACGGGCTGTGGCGACGATGACTGCTTCGGGCATGGGCTTCGTCCCTATCGTTGAGGTGCTGCGTGCGGGCTGTGGGTCCGGACCCGGCGGTCGGCGCGCCGGGACAGGTCACAGCATGTCTTGTTACCGACCAGTAAACCCGTCCGGGGCCTCCGCCCGCCACCCGGGGTCGGCGTTCAGGAGGGCTCGCCCGAAGGCCGTCCGGCGTCCCCCGCCCCCAACTCCGCGGGGCGCTCCTCGCGGTCGCCGTTCGCCCGCAGCCGGAAGGGGCTCCGGATGAGCGCGGCCCAGCGCCCGCGCGTCCCCGGCGCCTGTCCGTCGACGTGGGACGCCGCGCGCGAGACCTCCGTGCCCGGGGTCTCGGCGGCGACCACGGCCGCCCGGTCCACCGGCAGGATGCCGCGTGTGCGACGGGCCTCCTCCAGTTCCGGGAGCAGCCCGAGGGCGGCGCAGGCGGAGGGGAGGACGGCGCAGGCGGCCTGCGCGTACCCGCGAGCTGACGGATGAAATCGGTCGGGCCCGAACATCGATGAAGGGTCCGTCCGGAAGTCGTCGGAGAGGATGTCGCTCAGGGACACGGTGCGGCCGCCGACCTCGGTCACGGCGATCGTCTGCGCCGCGGCGAGCTGTCGCGAGGCGCGTCGGGCGATCGAGCGCAGCGGCCAGCCGATGGGGCGGACCGTGCCCAGGTCCGGGCAGGTCGCCACGACCACGGCGGTCCCTCGGCCGACCAGGGCCTGCACGGTCTCGCGCAGCCGGGCGACGGCGTCGTTGGGCCGGATGCGGCGGATGACGTCGTTGGCGCCGATGAAGACCACCGCTACGTCGTAGCGCGAACCCGGTTCCAGGGCCCGTGCGCGTTCGACCTGGGCGGACAGATTCGCGGAGGTGGCGCCGGGGGAGGCCGTGCAGCGCAGGCGGACCGGGCGCTCCGACGCCGCCGCGATCCCGGAGGCGAGCAGGACGCCGGGGGTCTGGTCGGCCCTGGCGACCGCGAACCCGGCGGCGGTGGAGTCGCCCATCATCAGCATCCGGAGCGGCGTGCCCCCGCCCCCGCCGTAGACGCCGTTGACGACCGGCCGGTCCCACCGCGTCGTGCCGACCGCGCGGCGGGCCAGCCTCGCCTGGAGGTAGAGGAGGGCGACCGTGCCGCCCCCCACGAGTGTGAGCCCGCCGCCACCGAACGCGGTGGCAGCGGCGATCCGCCGTGCGCGTGCGGCTCGCAGCACAGGACGACCTCCGAGTCCTCGGACCCGCCTGCCCTGGGGCGAGCCGGTTACCTGCGAGGTTACCGGCGGGGAACCCCCGGGTCACGTACCCGGGCGGCACACCGTCCGAACCCCGGGGTGAGGGGGAACGGGCGTCCGGGCGACCCCGTCCGCGCACCGTGCGCACCGGCAGCCCCTCCGCGGCCTCGGCGGAGGGCCGCCCCCGGACGTGCCCGGGCACCGGGTCCGCGCCGTATTCCGCCCGCCGAACCCCCTGGTGGGAAACGTTAGAGTCGGGGTGAGACGGGCCGGACCGGCCCACGGCCCCGGACTCGCCGCCGGGGCGAGGACCAGGCGGGCCGAAGACCCGGTCGCCACGATGCCGAGGGAGCACAAGTGCGGGTACACGACTCACTGATCGACCTGGTGGGGGACACCCCTCTCGTCCGGTTGCGGAAGGTCACGGAGGGGCTCGCGCCGACGATCCTGGCCAAGGTCGAGTACTTCAACCCGGGGGGCTCGGTCAAGGACCGCATCGCGCTCCGCATGGTCGAGGCGGCGGAGAAGAGCGGGGACCTCCGGCCCGGCGGGACCATCGTCGAGCCCACCTCCGGCAACACCGGCATCGGCCTGGCGATCGTCGCGCAGGAGAAGGGCTACCGCTGCGTCTTCGTGTGCCCGGACAAGGTCGGGCCGGACAAGCTGTCCGTGCTCCGCGCCTACGGGGCCGAGGTCGTGGTGTGCCCCACCACGGTCGCCCCCGAGCACCCCGAGTCCTACTACTCGGTCTCGGACCGGCTGGCCGCCGAGATCCCCGGCGCCTGGAAGCCCAACCAGTACGAGAACCGGAACAACCCCGAGTCGCACTACCACGCGACCGGCCCCGAGATCTGGGACCAGACCGAGGGCCGGATCACCCACTTCGTCGCGGGCATCGGCACCGGCGGGACCATCAGCGGCACCGGCAAGTACCTCAAGGAGGTCTCCGGGGGCTCCGTGAAGATCGTCGGCGCCGACCCCGAGGGCTCGGTGTACTCCGGGGGCACGGGCCGCCCGTACCTGGTCGAGGGCGTGGGCGAGGACATCTGGCCCGGCACCTACGACACCTCCGTGTGCGACGAGATCGTGGCCGTCAGCGACAAGGACTCCTTCCTGATGACCCGCCGCCTCGCCCGTGAGGAGGCCCTCCTGGTGGGCGGCTCCTGCGGGCTGGCCGTCGAGGCCGCGCTGCGCGTGGCCAAGGACGCGGGCCCCGACGACGTCATCGTCGTGCTGCTCCCCGACGGCGGGCGCGGGTACCTCGGCAAGATCTTCAACGACGAGTGGATGTCCGACTACGGCTTCCTGACCGCCGAGACGGAGGAGGCCACGGCCGGCAACGTGCTCGGGGAGAAGGGCGGAGAGCTGCCCGACTTCGTGCACAGCCACCCGGACGAGACGGTGGGCACCGCGGTCGCGATCATGCGGGAGTACGGCGTCTCCCAGCTCCCCGTCATGAAGGAGGAGCCCCCGGTCATGGCCGCCGAGGTGGTCGGCTCCATCGCCGAGCGCGACCTCCTGGACGCGCTGTTCGACGGCCGGGCGCAGCTGGACGACGCGGTCGAGACGCACATGGGCAAGCCGCTCGCCACGGTCGGCACCGGTACGCCCGTCAGCGACTGCGTGCGCCTGCTGCGCGGCTCCGGCGCCCTGGTGGTGCTGCGCGACGGCAAGCCGGTGGGCATTCTCACCCGCCAGGACCTGCTCGCCCACCTGGCCGGCTAGCGGGCGGCGCCCGCCGCGCCCGCTCCGGCGGGCGGCCGAACGACCGCAGGGCCTCCGGGGCCCCCGGA
>NZ_JBSHDN010000129.1:0-18881 GCF_053616335.1 Nocardiopsis sp. NPDC055824 | reverse complement strand
GCCCCCTCGCGTCGCGGCCCCCCGCGGCCGCGCGTCCGGACAGGCCCGGGACCCGGGGCCGGACAGGCCCGCCGCACGGCCCCGCGGGCGGCCCGGTGGCCGGGCCGGCGCCGCCCGGGGGCCGGTCCCACGTCCCTGAACTGGGCGAACAAGGGCGGGGGTGGGATCGATGAGCACCGACTGTCCCTGGTCGCGTACTTTGGTGACGCGTGATGTGCAGTTGACCTTTTCTTGACGAGCGGGGAGCCAGATGGGCAGGCGACGGGCCACCGGTACCGGGAGGCGTCGAAGTCGTGGTCCGGTGATCGTCGTCTGTGTGACGCTCTCACTGTGCCTGTTGGTGACAGGGGGCGTGTTCTACCTGGTGGGACGGGTTTCCGACGCCCTCAACGAGTGGTCCCCGCCCGCCGGGCAGACCGCCGAACCCCAGGCCGGCACCATCGAGACGCCGCCGCACGACCAGCTCACGGGGCCGCCGGACCGCTCCGAGCTGACGGCGGCCGCGGCGGATCCGGATGCCTCCGGGGAGCCGGGCGCCGACGAGCGGCACACGCCGGAGCCGACCGCCCCGCGCGCCGAGGGCGCCTGGGTGGAGCGGGTGGCCGAGGCGACGACCATCCCGAGCCGGGCCCTGGAGGGGTACGCGAGCGCGCAGCTGGTGATGGCCGAGGACCAGCCGTCCTGCCAGCTGTCCTGGCCCACCCTGGCCGGGATCGGCATGGTGGAGTCGATCCACGGCACCTACGCCGGGGGCGAGCTCGGACCGGACGGCACCACGACCGTGGACATCATCGGCATCCCGCTCGACGGCACCAACAACACCCGCGCGATCCCCGACACCGACGGCGGCCGGTACGACGGCGACACCGAGTGGGACCGGGCGATCGGCCCGATGCAGTTCATCCCGACGACGTGGGGGCGCTGGGGCGCCTCGCTGGAGGGCGGCGACCCCGACCCGCACAACATCGACGACGCGGCGCTGGCCGCCGCCCGGTACCTGTGCGCGGAGGGCCGCGACCTGACCGACGCGGCCGACTGGGAGGCCGCGATCCTGGAGTACAACCGGTCCAGGGAGTACGTCAACGACGTCCTCGCCTACGCGCACGCCTACGCCGACGCGTCCGCCTGAGCGGTTCCGTCCACAGGCCCCGGCGGGGGCCTCCCGCGGCGCGGTTCCGCGTGGTTCCCTGGAATCGGGGGGTCCCCGGACCCGCTCCGCGCAGCCGTGCCCGCACTCACCCGCGCGCCCCGGCCCCCTCCGGTGTGCCGGGCCCCGCGGCCCCGCCTGCAGTGCCGGTCCCGGACGCCCCGCCGTGCCCCGCCCCGCCGCCGGTCCCGGCCCTGCCCGCGCCCTCCCGCGCGAGCGCGTCGCTCTCCTCCCGGGTGGGGACGCCCTCCCGGGCGAGCGCGCTCTCGGGGGCGAGCCGCGCGAGCAGCGTCCGGCTGATGTCGAGCAGCTGGTCGCGCTGCTCGGCGCTGAGCACGTCGAACAGGTTCTCCCGCATGCTGACCACATGCCTCGCGCCGGCGTCCCGCAGGACCCCGCGGGCCTTGTCGGTGAGGACGGCGAACCAGCTGCGGCGGTCCTCCTCGCAGTGCACGCGGTCCACGAGGCCCGCCTCGGCCAGCTTCCGCACCGCGTGCGAGATCCGGCTGGCCCTGGTGTGGGTCAACTCGGCCAGATCGCTCATCCGCAGTGACCCGTGCTCGTTCCTCGAGAGCAGGACGAGCAGCTCGTAGTAGGTCAGGGGGAGGTCGACCTCCTGCTGGACGTCGCGCTCCACGCGCTGGTCCAGCAGCCGGAAGGCCAGTGTGGCGGCGTCCCAGGTCCGCTCCTCGGACGCGCTGATCCCGCAGTGTTCGCTCATGAGCAAATGCTACCAGTCTGGAATGTTGCGTACTGAAGCATTCTGGTTTAGTCTCGTGCTGAACAATTTAGCGCTGAAGTAAATCCCTCCCAGAGAGCCGGGTCCCATGAACCCCACCGAATCCGCAGCCCCCACCGGTGCCGACCCCGGACCCTCACCGCGGTCCGGGCCGGAGGCCCCCGGTCGGTCCCGCAGGGCCGTCCTCGCGCTTGCCGTCCTCGCCCTGGCCCACTTCACCATCTCGGTCGACTTCAACATCGTCTACATCGCGCTGCCGCAGATCGGCGACGCCCTCGGCTTCTCCGCGGCCTCGCTCCAGTGGGTGGTCACCGCCTTCTCCCTCGGCTACGGCGGCTTCCTGCTCCTCGGCGGCCGTGCCGCCGACCGGCTCGGAGCCCGCCGCATGCTCGTGTCCGGCGCCGCCCTCATGGGTGCGGCCTCCGTCGCCGGGGCCCTCGCCCAGGACCCCGCCGTCCTCGTCGCCTCCCGCGCGCTCCAGGGACTCGGCGCCGCCGCGCTGTTCCCCGCCACGCTCGCCGTGCTCACCGCGGCCTTCCCCGCGGGGCCCGCCCGTATCCGCGCCATGGCGGTGTGGGGGACCGCCGGAGCCTTCGGCGCGCTGGCGGGCGGCGCCGTCGGCGGCATCCTCACCAGCGCGTTCGGTTGGCCCGCGGTGTTCTGGGCCCTGGTCCCCGCCACCCTCGCCGTCGTGCTCGCGGCTCCCGTCGTGCTGCCTGCCGACGTGCGCCGCCCCGGACGGGCGAGCTTCGACCTCCCCGGCGCGGCGATGGTCACCGCCGGGTCCCTCCTGCTGGTCCTCGGGATCTCCCTGGGGCAGAGCGTCGGATGGGCCTCCTGGCAGAGCGCCGGCGCCCTCCTCCTCGGCGCGCTGACCCTGGTCGGCCTGCTCCTGTTCGAGCGCCGTGCCGCGGACCCGCTGCTGCCGGTCCGGCTGCTCACCAACCGGTCGCTGCTGGTCACCATGGCCCTGGTCTTCGTGCTCATGGGCTCGGTGAACACGCTGCACTACGTGTACACCACCCACGTCCAGGTCACCCTCGGCCTCAGCCCGCTCGCGGCCGGTCTCGGCTTCCTGCCGCAGGGCCTGGCCGCCATGCTCGGCTCGGCCCTGCTCCTGCCCCCGCTGCTCGCCCGGTGGGGCGTGCGCAGCGCGCTGTTCGCCGGTGTGGCGGGTTCGGGCCTCACCGCCGTCCTCTTCGCCGTGGCCGTCGCCGCCGACTCCTACTGGGCCATGCTGCCCGCCGTCGTCATGCTCGGCGTGACGGCCGGGACCACCTACCCCGTGCTGTTCGCGGCGGCCGGGGCGGGAGTCTCCGACGACGAGCAGGGCGTCGCCTCGGCGATGGTGTCCACCACCCAGCAGATCGGCGCGGCGGTGGGGCTGGCGTCGCTGGTCGCCGTCGCCGACGCCGCCGCGGGTCCCGCCTCCTCCGGGCTCGGCGCCGCCGCGGTCGCCGGAGGGCTGGCGACCCTGGCCGCGGCTTTTCTCGCCCTGGCGCTGCGCAGGACTCCGGCTGCCTGACCTGGGCGGACCGTGTCGCCGGTGGGGCGGGCCGGTCGAAGACACGCCGGTCCGACGGCGGGCGCACGGCGCGTCCGCCGTCGGGCGGCTAGCCTGGGCACCTCTGATCGCCCCGATGGACACGGGCCCCGGGTGGGTATGCGCCTGGGAGGAACACCATCGAGACGGAGGACCACGGATGGCTACCACCTGGCTGGGACCGAAGGGGCGCGCCGAGGCGCTCGCGTCGATGAAGGACGAGGAACTCGACGTCCTCGTGGTCGGGGGAGGCATCGTCGGGGCCGGTATCGCCCTGGACGCGGTCTCGCGCGGGCTGTCCACGGGACTCGTCGAGGCACGCGACTTCGCCTCGGGCACCTCCAGCAGATCCAGTAAACTCATCCACGGCGGACTGCGCTACCTGGAGCAGTTCGACTTCGAGCTCGTGCGCGAGGCGCTGCACGAACGGGGTCTGCTCCTCACCACCATCGCGCCGCACCTGGTCCGCCCGGTGCCCTTCCTGTTCCCGTTCGCGCGGCAGTGGGAGCGCGCCTACATCGGCGCGGGAGTCACGCTGTACGACGCCCTGGCGATGTCCTCCCGCAACAACCGGGGGCTCCCCTCGCACCGGCACCTGAGCCGGAACGGCGCGCTGAAGGTCTTCCCGGCCCTCAAGCGCAGCGCCCTGGCGGGGGCGATCCAGTACTGGGACTGCCAGGTGGACGACGCCCGGCTCGTCACCAGTGTGCTGCGCACCGCCGCCGGGCTGGGGGCCAGGATCGCGTCCCGGGTCCAGGCGGTCGGGTTCCTGCGCGAAGGCGAACACGTCGTCGGCGCCAACGTCGCCGACCTGGAGACCGGCGACGAGCTGCGCATCCGCGCCCGCCAGGTGGTCAACGCCGCGGGGGTGTGGACCGACGACATCCAGGAGATGGTCGGAGGTCGCGGACAGATCCACGTCAGCGCCTCCAAGGGCATCCACCTGGTCGTCCCGCGCGACCGCATCCAGGCCTCCTCCGGCATGATCCTGCGCACGGAGAAGAGCGTCCTGTTCGTCATCCCGTGGGGCCGCCACTGGATCATCGGCACCACCGACACCGCCTGGGACCTGGACAAGGAGAACCCGGCGGCGAGCCGCGCCGACATCGACTACGTGCTGGACCACGTCAACCAGGTCCTGCGCACGCCCCTGGGCAGGGACGACGTCGAGGGCGTGTACGCGGGGCTGCGGCCCCTGCTGACGGGCGAGTCCGAGGAGACGTCCAAGCTCTCCCGGGAGCACACGGTCGCCCACCCGGTGCCGGGCCTGGTCCTCATCGCCGGGGGCAAGTACACCACCTACCGGGTGATGGCCAAGGACGCGGTGGACGCGGTCGCCCACGGCCTGGGCAGCAGCGTCCCGCAGTCGGTCACCGACCGGCTGCCGCTGGTGGGCGCGGACGGCTACGCCGCGCTCTACAACCAGCGGTACCGGCTCGCCCGCGACTCGGGCCTGCACGTCTCCCGGATCACCCACCTGCTCCGCCGCCACGGCTCCGGCGTGCACGACCTGCTCGACCTCGTCAGGGAGCGCCCCGACCTGGGACGCCCGCTCGCGGCGGCCGACGACTACCTGCGCGCGGAGATCGTCTACGCCGCGGAGGCGGAGGGGGCGCGCCACCTGGAGGACGTCCTCTCCCGGCGGACCCGGATCTCCTTCGAGACCTGGGACCGGGGGATCGCCGCCGCCGAGGAGGCCGCCGAACTCCTCGCCGGGCCGCTGGACTGGAGCAAGGAGCAGATCCAGCGCGAGGTGGAGTACTACCGCAAGGGGATCGAGGCGGAGCGCGCCGCGCAGGAGCAGGACACCGACCAGGAGGCCGACGCCATCCAGCACGGGGCGCCCGAGATCGTCCCGGAGGCGCGCGTCACCCGGAACTGACCGGTGGGCGGGCGGGGGCTCCCCCGCCCGCCGGGGCCCGCGCGTGTGGCCTGCGGCACACCGTCCCGCTAGGGTGCGGTAGCGACCCCTGCCCTCCCCCCGAAGGACGCGAACCCATGATCAAGGTGCTCCTCGTCGAGGACGACGTCCGGCTCGCCGACGCCCTCACCGGCGCACTGGAGGCCAACGGCTACACGGTCGACCAGGTCCGGACGGCCGAGGGCGCGCTGGCGGCGGCCCCCGCCGACCTGGTCCTGCTCGACCTCGGCCTGCCCGACATGGACGGCATCGAGCTGTGCGGCCTCCTGCGCGAGCGCCACGACGTCGGCGACACCGCGGTCATCATGGTCACCGCGCGCGGGAGGCAGCGCGAACGCGTCCGCGGCCTGCGCTCGGGGGCCGACGACTACGTGGTCAAGCCGCTCGCCGTCGACGAGCTCTGCGCGCGGATGGAGGCGGTGCTGCGCCGCACCCGCAGGCGGGACGGGGGTCCCCTGGCGATCGGCCCCCTGCGGGTCGACCGCGCGACGCGCGCCGTCGTCCGCGACGGCGAGCGGGTGGACCTCACCCGGAAGGAGTTCGACCTCCTCCTCGCCCTGGCGGCGGAGGCGGGCGCGGTCGTGCCCCGCGAACGCCTGATCCTGAGGGTGTGGCGGACCACCTGGCCGGGGACGCTGCGCACGCTGGAGGTGCACATCGGCACCCTGCGCGCCAAGCTGGGCGTACCCGGGCTCATCGAGACCGTGCGCGGCGTCGGCTACCGGCTGGCGGAGGGCGGGCACGGCGTCCCCGCCTCCCGCCACGAGCCCGCCCGCGGGCCCGACCCGGCCGAGCGGGCCGCCGCGGCCGCCGCCCCGGCCCGGCGGGCCTGACCGGGGCCCGGCCCCGACCGGGGCGCCGCCATGCGCCGACGTGTGCTGACCGTGTACGCGACCCTCCTGGTCGCCGCCTGCCTCGGGCTGGCCCTGCCCCTGTGCGGGAGCATCGCCGCCCGGGGCACCTCCGACATGCTCCTGGACCGGATCAACGACACCGCCCGCTTCGCCGGCCTCGCCGAACCGGGTGTGCTCACGGGGGCGGCGTCGGGCCTGACGGGCGAACTGGCGGCCTACGACCGGCTGTACGGCATCACCGCCGTCGTCGTCGACCGGGACGGCGCCGTCGTCGCCTCCTCCCGCGAGGTCGCCGACCTGTCGGACCTGGAACCCGGGCGGTGGGGGCAGCACGGCGACGAGCTGCCCGAGGCGGTGCGGACCGCGCTGGCCGGCAACCGCATGGGCGCCGACAGGGTGGTCTACCCCTGGCAACGGGGACCGCTGGTCGTGGCCGAGCCCGTCGGCCGCTCGGGCGAGGTCGTCGGCGCGGCGGTCACCGCCTCGCCCACCGGCTCCCTGCGCCGCTCGACCCTCGTGCAGTGGTGCGTGGCCTGGGCGGCGGTCGCCGTCCTGATGGCCGCCGGGTTCGCCGCGGCGGGCCCCCTCACGCGCTGGGTGCTGCGCCCCATCGACGACCTGGAGGAGGCGACCCGCGCCGTGAGCGGGGGGAGCCTGGACACCAGGGTGCGGGCGGAGGAGGGGCCCGAGGAGCTGCGCCGCCTGGGGGAGTCGTTCAACCGGATGGCGGACACCATCACCTCCATGCTGGAGAGCCAGCGCACCTTCGTGTCCTACGCGGGACACCAGGTGCGCAACCCCCTGGCGGCTCTGCGGCTGCGGGTGGACTCCCTGTCGCGGCACCTCACCCCGGAGGGGGCGCGCGACCACCGGATGGCGCTGGACGAGGTGGACCGCCTCTCCCGGATCTGCGACAGCCTGCTCACCCTCGCCCGGACGGAGGACACGGAGCAGTCCCTGGTGTGGGAGGACGTCCTGGAGGTCGTCGACGACCGGCTGGCGTCCTGGGAGCCGATCGCGGAGCGCGCGGGCGCCGTGCTGGTCCGCGAGGGGGTCGAGGGGGTGCGGGTCCGCAGCGCGGAGGGGACCCTGGACCAGGCGCTGGACGCGCTCATCGACAACGCCCTGAAGTTCGGCGGGAGCGGTGTGCGGGTCACGGTGCGGGTGGAGCGGGCGGAGGCGGGCCCCGACGGGCCCGGCCACGTGGACGTGCACGTGGTGGACGACGGCCCGGGCCTGCCCGAGGCGCGGCTGGAACAGGCGTCCCGGCCGTTCTGGCGCGACGGCCACGACGGGGTGGGCGGCTCCGGGCTCGGCCTGTCCATCGTCGTCACGCTGCTGGAACTCCAGGGGGCGCACCTGTCCCTGCGGCCGGCCTCGCCGCACGGGATCGACGCGAGGATACGCCTGCCGGCCTGAGCGCGTCCGCCGTCCCGCCGCCCACCGGTCCGTCGTAGGCGTATTTGACCTCGCGGTAGTACGCGGCCGCACCGGGGTGCAGGGGGATCGGCAGGGTCGCGATCGCCGACCGGGTGTCCAGGTGCAGCGCGACCGGGTGGATCCGGGCCAGCTGGTCCCGCCACTCGAACAGCAGGCGGGTCAGGTCCTCCGCCGAGTCGTCGGGCATGGACGCGTCGGCGACCAGCAGGCTCGGGACCCCGACGGTGCGCACCGAGGGCACGCCCGGGTAGGTGCCCGCGGGCACCGGCCGCTCGGAGAAGTACTCGCCGTACCCGGCGACCAGGGCGGGAACGTGCCCGGCCAGGTCGAGCAGCCGGACCGGGGTGCGCTCCGCCAGGTCGGCGACCGCCTGGGTGGGCAGGCCGCCGGACCAGAAGAACGCGTCGACCTCCCCGTTCTCCAGGGCCCGCGCCGAGGCCCCGATGCCCAGCCGGAGCCGGACCGTCCCGCCCTCCCGGTGGGGGCCTGTGGAGCCGGCCGGCTCCGGGCGGAGCCCGGCCAGGTCCAGGAGCCGGTCGGCCATCATCTCGGTGCCCGAGCCCCGGGCGCCCACGGACACGGTGGCCCCGGCCAGGTCGGCGACCTCTTCGTAGGGGGAGTCCGCGCGCACCACCAGGTGCGTGTGGTTGTCGTAGAGGCGGGCGATCGCCGTGATGGGCAGGGGTTCCCCGAAGGGCGGATCCCCCGCGACCGCCAGCGCGGCGACGTCGGCCAGCGTGAAGGCGGCGTCCAGGGAGCCGGAGGCCACCCGCCGGTTGTTCTCCACGCTCGCGGCGGTGGTGAGCGCGGTGATCTCGGTGTCCGGACGGGCGGTCGCGATCCGGGCGAGCCCGGAACCGTAGGCGTGGTAGACGCCCCCCTCGCCGCCCGTGCCGACGGACAGGCGCAGCGGGTCGGACACCCACGTCTGCGACCAGGTGAGGAGGGGCGCCGCGACCACGGCCGTGAGGAGGAGCCCCGCGGCCGTCGACAGCCGCTGGAAGGGGGATCGCGCCATGGGCCGAACACTAGCAAGGACCGTGAAACCTCAGGAGAGGCTCAAATCCCTCCCGCCCCGCTACGGGTTGCGTGCGCGTGACGGCTACGTTTCAGGACAGCGGAGTGGCCTGCGCCACATCGGCCCTGTTCGGAGCGGATCCGCCTCCGCCCGGAGCCGCTCCGCCACCGCCCCCGCCTTCCCCCGAGAGGACACCCCCGACCATGCGACGCACGATGCTGTCCCTGGCCGCCATCCCCGCCGGTGCCCTGCTGCTGGCCGGTTGCGCCCAGCCCGCCGAGTCCGAGGGGGAGGATGTCGGGCTCGGGGCCGGCCCCGTCCAGGAGCGCCTCAGCATCGTCACCGGCGGCACCGCGGGCGTCTACTACCCGATCGGCGGCGCCCTGAGCACCATCATCGGCGACCACGTCGAGGGCCAGACCGGCTCGGTCGAGGCCACGGGCGCGTCGGTGGAGAACATCCGCCTGCTCGGCTCCGGCGAGGGCCACATCGGCATCGTCCAGGGCGACGCGGCCGACCAGGCGGCCCAGGGCAGCGCGGACTTCGAGGGCGACCCCGTCCAGACCTACTCGCTGGCAGTCCTCTACCCCAACGTCTTCCACGCGGTGACCCTGGACTCCATCGCGCAGGCCAGGGGCTTCGAGTGCTTCGGGGACGTGGCCGGCAACCGCTACTCCGTCGGCGACGTCGGCAGCGGCAACGAGGCCACCACCAACCAGGTCTTCGAGTCGCTGGAGATCGCCCTCACCGAGATCGAGATCGACCAGCTCGGCTACGCCGAGACCGCCAGCGCGCTCCAGAACAACCAGCTCGACGCGGGCTCGTGGGTGGTCGGCGAGGGCCACGCCGGGATCACCGAGCTCGGCACCACCGACGACATCTCCATCATCCCGCTCTGCGACGACGAGCGCTCCGCCGTCGTCAACGGCTACGGCGGCTACACCGAGCACGTCATCGCGGGCGGCACCTACCCGGGCGTGGACGAGGACGTCGAGACCATCGCGGTGTGGAACGCCCTGGTCGTGTCCGGCGAGTTCAACGAGCAGCAGGCCTACGACATCACCTCGGCCATGTTCGAGAACATCGACCAGGTCCTCAACGTGTACGCCCCCGGCGAGGAGTACCTGGTCCCCGAGACCATCGTCAACAGCCCGGTCCCGGTGCACCCCGGCGCGGTCCGCTTCTACGAGGAGCAGGGCGTCGAGATCCCCGGGGACCTGCTCCCGTAGGGGCGCGCCGCGATGGAGACCGCTTCCCCGCCGCACGCGGGGCGGCCCGCGGACGCCGGGAGGCCCCGGTGGCCGCGGACCGCCGCCCTGCTGGGCGCGGGCGCGGTCCTGACCGCCCTCCTGCTGCCCGTGTGGCCCGCGCTCAGGCTCAGCGACGGCGGCGACACCATGGGCCACCTCCGCCTCGCCGGGGGCGAGCCCTTCACGGTCTCCTACGTCCACTCCATCGACGGCCTGCCGATCGAGGAGAACCTCCTCGTCCGGGACGGACGCCTGGTCGTGGACTCCACCCGCGTCCGCCAGTTCGGCGCGGGCATGGGCCACATCCCCGGAGAGGGGACCGGCCGCGCCGACGGCGAGTGGTGGGTCGTGGAGGGCATGGAGCGCGACATCGGCACGGAGCTGACCATCCGGGTCGGCGCCCCCGCCGTCGACCACCGGATCCGCGCCCCGGGGGCCGAGGTGCGCCTGTCGCCGTGCCTCGCCGCGCACCCCGTGCGCGTCGAACCGGTGCTGCTGCCCACGCTGCTCCTGCCCCTCGCCACCGTCCCCGAGC
Organism: Nocardiopsis sp. NPDC055824; assembly: GCF_053616335.1. Lineage (NCBI taxonomy): Bacteria > Bacillati > Actinomycetota > Actinomycetes > Streptosporangiales > Nocardiopsidaceae > Nocardiopsis > Nocardiopsis sp. NPDC055824. Next base: position 8,434 of record NZ_JBSHDN010000129.1, on the reverse strand, counting down.
CGGAGTGCTGACACCGCGCTCCGCCGCCCGCGACCCGCACGCACCAGCCCAGAGAGCACCGAGGAAGAAGCATGGCCGAGACACCCCCGCCGGAACGGGACGACACCCCGACCGCCGGCCCCGCCGACGCGCAGGCCGGACCGTTCCCGGAGAGCCGGGCCGGGGCCCCCGCCGACCTCCCGGCCGGGGACGGGACAGGGCCGCGGCCCGGGAGGGGCAGGCGCAGGACCGGCACCTCCGCCGACGCGCTGCCCGACGTCGAGGGCGAGGACGGGGAGGCCGGGCCCGCCTGGCGGCGGATCGCCGCGGCCCGCTGGGGAGAGACCCCCCTCGCCGCCGCCGTCGGCGCCGTCGTCCTGGTCCTGGCCGCCGCGCTCACCCTCTTCCAGCTCTACATCGCCCTGCGCGCCGGCTTCGACGCGCGCCAGCAGCGCCTCATCCACCTGATGTTCATCATGGTGCTGGTGTTCCTGGTCAAGCCGCCCCTGAAGGGGAGCGCCGGGCGTTCCGTCCCGGCCCTGGTGCTCGACCTCGCGCTGATCGCGGGCACCGTGGCGGTCAGCTTCTACCCCATGGTGTTCCAGGCCGAGCTGGCCTCCCGCGCCGGCGCCTACACCGACACCGACTGGATCATGGGCCTGGCCGCGATGCTCCTCCTGCTGGAGGCGACCCGGCGGACGGTCGGCATGGTCATGGTCGTGATGGTCGCCGTGTTCGTGTTCTACGCCTGGATCGGGCCGCTCGTCCCCGGACAGTTCGGCCACTCCGGCGCGACCATCCAGCGCATCGCCACGCACAGCTACCTCGGCGACGGCATCTACGGCATGACCCTCGGAGTGGTCGTCACCTTCGTCTTCGTGTTCATCCTGTTCGGGGCGCTGCTGTCCAAGACGGGCGGCGGCAGCTTCTTCGTCGGGCTGGCGTACGTGCTCACGGGGCGCATGGTCGGCGGCCCCGCCAAGGGGGCGGTCCTGGGCAGCGCCCTCATGGGCTCCGTCTCCGGCAGCGCCATCGCCAACGTCGTCAGCACCGGGCCGTTCACGATCCCGCTGATGAAGAAGGTCGGGTACAGGAAGCACGACGCGGCCGGTGTCGAGGCCGCGGCCTCCACGGGCGGGCAGATCCTGCCCCCCATCATGGGCGCGGGCGCGTTCATCATGGCCGAGCGCACCGGCATCCCCTACGCGGACATCGTCAAGGTGGCGATCATCCCGGCCCTGATGTACTTCGGCGTCATGTTCCTCTTCGTGGACATCCTGGCGCGCAAGTACGGCATCGGCCTCGCGAAGGACTCCGACCTGCCCTCCCTGGGCACGGTGATGAAGGCGGGCTGGCACTTCCTCGCCCCGCTGGTCCTGCTCGTCGTCCTGCTGCTCCAGTACGTGCCGCCGACCCGGGCGGGCCTGTACGCCTGCGGGGCACTCCTGGTCGTGGCGATGCTCCGCGCCGGGAGCCGCCTGTCCCCCAGGGACTTCCTGGAGGTGTTCGTCCTCGCCGCGAACAGCACGCTGTCCGTCTCCGTCGCCTGTGCGGTGGCGGGCATCATCGTGGGCATGGTCGGCCTGACCGGTCTCGGCCTGGTCTTCTCCGACGTCCTGGTGACCGCCTTCGCGGGCAGCCTGCTGCTCACCCTGCTGATGGTGGCGCTGGCCTCCCTGGTCATGGGCATCGGCCTGCCGGTCACCGCGTCCTACGTGGTCCTGGCGGTGCTGGCGGTCCCGGCGCTGGAGGAGCTGGGCCTGGCCGTGATCGTCGCCCACATGATCGTGTACTGGTACAGCCAGGACTCCAACGTCACGCCGCCGGTGGCCTTCGCCGCGTTCGCGGCGGCGGGCATCGCCAACGCCAGTCCGATGCGCTCGGGCCTGTCCGCGTGGAAGTTCGCCAAGGGGCTGTACCTCATCCCCGTCCTGATGGCCTACTCGGCCCTCATGGCCGTCGAGGGGCCGGTCTCGAACCTGGTGGTCGCCGTGCTCAGCGGCTGTATCGCCCTGGCGGTCGCGGCGATGGCGCTGGAGGGGCACTTCCTGCGGCGCACCCTGCTCGGCGAACGCCTCGCCCTCACGCTGGCGGCGACCCTCGTCATGATCGCCCCCGAGTGGAGCGCCCTGACCGGCGCGGTCCTGTCGGTGTCCGTCGACCCCGACTGGTTCGTTCTCGCGGGCTCCGTCCTGGGCGTCGTGCTCATCGCCCTCCAGGTCGTCAACCACCGCAGGGACAAGGCCCGCGGCGCGGTCCCCGCGCCGGACGCGCCCGGCGGTGGCGGCGCTCCGGAGGCCGAGCCGGTCCCCGGAGGCGGCGGAGCGGAGGGGAGCGCGGGCAGGGCCGGGGCCCCGGCGTCCGGGTAGCGGCGCCCTCTGCGGCCCCCGGTACGCCCGGGGCCGCCCGGCCCCCGCCCCGGCGGTGGCGGCCCGGCCCCGCCGTGCCCCCCGGCGGGCCCGTCGTCCAGGCACGACGGGCCCGCTACGCTCGCACACATGTGGCGATTCGGACGCAATCCGGCAAGGGTGCCCCGCGGCGCCGACATCGAGGCGCGCCTGGTGTCCGCGTCCCTGGGCGCCGACCCCCTCCTCCGGGCCGGGTGCGAGGCCGTGCGCGAGGGGGAGGCCTCGGCCGCGCTGCCGCTGCTGGCCGAGTCCCGCGAGGACCCCGAGACCCGCGTGGTCCAGGCGGAGGTGCTCGGCCGCGCGGCCGCGGACCGCCCCGAGAGCGTCGTCGAACTCCTCGGGGACGGCGCCGACCGGGCCGACGTCCTGCTCTGGCTGGGGCACACGCTCCTCGCCCGCGCGCTGCGCCGGCCCGCGGGCGGCGCGGACACCCGCCAGGCCGACCGCAAGGCGTTCACCGCGGCCCTGGACGAGGCCCGCATCCCCCTGGAGGCGTCGGCGCGGCTGCGCACCGACGACGCCGCACCCTGGGCGGGCCTCCAGACCGTCGCGATGGGCCTGGGCGCCGACCGCGAGGACAAGGACCGGCTCTGGCGCGAGATCGCCGGACGGTCGCCGCACCTGTTCCCCGCACACCTGGTCCGCACGCGCTCCCTGTCCGCGACCAGGGGCGGCAGCACCGAGGAGATGTTCGCCTTCGCGGGAGCCGCCGCCGACACCGCGCCCGAGGGGCACCCGCTGCCGTCCGTCCTGGCGCTCGCCCACGCCGAGCACGTGCGGGTCGAGCAGAAGAGGCTGGCCGCCGAGGGCAACACCCCCTTCGTCGTCGACAAGGCGCTGGGCCGACTGCACGGCGGGTCGGCGCAGGAGCTGTTCGACCTCGCACAGGGGTGGGCGGCCGCGTCCGAGCCGCACCCCGGCGACGTCCGGGCCCACCACCTGTTCGGCTGGGCGTTCCACCGCGCGGGCATGACCGAGGCCGCCCGATGGCACCTGTCCGCCGTCGGCAACGTCTACTGCGACCAGCCGTGGTCGTTCTTCGGAGGCGCCCGGTCCCAGGTGGCCCGGGCGATGGAGGAGCTCGGCGTGGACCCTGTCCGCACGACGGGCGGGCCGGAACCGTCCTGAGGGCCCCGGCCCCGTGAGTAGGCGTACTCATGCGGGGCGAGGGGGAGGCGGGGGAAGCTGGGACCATGACCCACCGACCCCACACCCCCGTGTCCGCCCCCCGCGCGATGCTCCTCGCCGCGGCCGCGGCGCTCGCCATGTCCGTCCTGCTGCTCCTGGCCGCCTGGGTGGCGCGGGCCGCCATCGGGGCCCACGACGACAGCCCCGACGCCAACATCGGCGCGGGCATGCTCCTGACGTTCGTGCCCGTCCTCGTCGCCCCCCTCCTGGCCTGGCCCCTCCTCCGCCTCGTCCGGCTGCCCTACCCGGGTCTCACCGCGCTGGTCTTCGCGGTCCCCTACCTGGTCCTGTCGTTCGTGGGCCTGACGGTGTGGGTGTGGATCGACACCGCCATCCCGGTCGGGTCCGCCTACACCGAGATCGACCCGATGCTGACCATGGGCGCGGTCGACGCGGTCGTCTCCGTGCTCTGCCTGTCGGGCGCCGCCCTGGTCACCTCCCGCCTGCACGCCGCCGGGCACGCTCGGCAGAGCGCCGGCGGCTGACCCCCGGCGGCTCCGCACGGCCGCCCGCCGCGAGGTCCCCCGGCCCCGGGACCCGGCCGCCGGACGCACCGCTCCGCCGGCCCCGCCGGAAAAGCCCTGGCCCCGCGCCGGACCGAGGGGACACAATGCACGGGTGCTACTGACGATCACGACCACGGCGGCCCCGGCGACGGACCTCGGTTTCCTGCTGCACAAGCACCCGGACAGGGCGCAGAGCTTCGAGCAGTCCTTCGGAACCGCCCACGTCTTCTACCCCGAGGCCACCGGCGAGCGCTGCACGGCGGCCCTCCTGCTGGACGTCGACGCCCAGGCGCTCCTGCGGGCGCGCACGTCGGTGAGCTCGCCCGACTTCTCCCTCGCCCAGTACGTCAACGACCGTCCCTACGCGACGTCCTCCCTGTTCACGGTGGCACTGGGCAGGGTGTTCCGGTCCGCGCTGCGGGGCTCGTGCAGGGCTCGGCCCGAACTGGCGCGCACGCCCCTCCCGCTGGAGCTGCGGATGCCGGCCGTCCCCTGCCGCTCCGGTGCGGAGCGCGCCCGGGCGCTCTTCGAGCCCCTGGGGTGGACGGTCGACGCCGAACCGGTCCCGCTCGACCCCGGCCTGCCCGGCTGGGGCGACTCCCACTACCTCTCACTCACCCTCACCGGGACCGTGCGCCTGTCCGAGGCCCTCAGCCACCTGTACGTGCTGCTCCCCGCCATGGACGGCAGCAAGCACTACTGGGTCGACCGGAGCGAGGTCGACAAGCTCCTCCGCGCCGGCGGCCTGCCCGGCGCCGCGCCGCGGACGGCCGTGGACGGGCCGTCCGCGGCCGGGGAGGCGACGCCCTCCGCGATCGCGCCGGAGGCGCCCGGGGAGGACGGCGACGGGACGGACGGGCCCGACGCGGACGTCGGCTGGCTGGCCGGGCACCCCGAGCGGGACTGGATCACCCACCGCTACCTCAACCGCCGCGACGCCTACGTGCGGACCGCGCTGGCCCGCATCGCCGAGGCCGAGGGCCTCGCGGAGGGCGACGGCGCGGACGACCCCGCGGCGGAGGAGGCCGAAACGGCGCCCCCGGCCGAGGGGCACGACGAGCGCGTCCCCACCCTGGCCGAGCAGCGCGCCGGGGCGGTCATGGCGGTGCTGGAGGCGGAGGACGCCACCAGCGTCATCGACCTGGGCTGCGGCTCCGGCCGGCTGCTCGCGCGGCTGGCGGCCGACCGCTCCCTCACACGCGTGACCGGGGTGGACGTCAGCGTCACCGCCCTCGAACACGCCCACCGCAGGACCTGCCGGGGCTGCGACCCCGGCGGGGGCAGGCGCCACCGGCCGCTGCCCGCCCTCACCGGAGGGGCGGTGGGCGCCAACGGCGCGCCGCCGCGCCCCGAGCTGCTGGTCGGCTCCGTGGTCTACCGCGACCGGCGGTTCTCCGGTTACGACGCCGCCGTCCTGATGGAGGTGATCGAGCACCTCGACCCGTCGCGGCTGCCCGCGATGGAGGAGAGCGTGTTCGGCGCCGCCCGGCCCCGCGTCGTGGTGGTCACCACCCCCAACGCCGAGTACAACACGCACTACGAGGGCCTGGCGGACGGCTCCCTCCGGCACAGCGACCACCGGTTCGAGTGGACGCGCGCCGAGTTCGCCCGGTGGGGCGACCGCGTCGCCGAACAGTACGGCTACCGCCTCCGCCGCCTGCCGGTCGGGTCCGAGGACCCGGAGACCGGTTCCCCGACCCAGATGGGAGTCTTCGTCCGATGAGTACGACCGAGGAGGACCGGACCCCCGAGCCGCGTGTGCTCGGCGTGCCCAGGATGGGGCTCGTCGTGCTGATCGGGGTGTCCGGATCCGGCAAGTCCACGTTCGCCGCCGAGCACTTCGCGCCCACGCAGGTGATCAGCTCCGACCACTGCCGGGGCATGGTCAGCGACGACGAGAACGACCAGTCCGCGAGCGCGGACGCGTTCGCCCTGCTCCACACCGTCGTGGACATCCGGCTGCGGCGGGGACTCCTCACCGTCGTGGACGCCACCAACGTGCAGAGCAGGGTGCGCGGGGAACTGGTGCGCATCGCCAAGGACAACAACGTGCTGTCCACCGCGATCGTGCTGGACGTTCCCGAGGCCCTGGCGAAGGAGCGCAACCGCGGGCGGCCCGACCGAGACTTCGGCGACCACGTCGTCCGGCGGCAGCGGCGCGAACTCCGCCAGGGGCTGAAGAGGCTGTCCCGCGAGGGCTTCCGCAGGATCCACGTCCTGCGCGGACCGGAGGAGATCGACGGCGCCACCGTCGAACTCGAGCGCGCCTGGCCGGACCGGACGGAGCTCACCGGCCCCTTCGACATCGTCGGCGACGTGCACGGCTGCCGGGAGGAACTGGAGGAACTCCTCGGCGTCCTCGGTTACGAGCTGTCCCGCGACGGGGAGGGGCGCCCCGTGGGGGCGCGCCACCCCGACGGGCGCACGGCGGTGTTCGTCGGCGACCTCGTGGACCGCGGGCCGGACAGCCCCGGCGTGCTGCGCCTGGTCATGGGCATGGTCGCCGACGGCGACGCCCTGTGCGTGCCGGGGAACCACGAGAACAAGCTGATCAGAGCGCTCAAGGGCGCCAAGGTCCAGGCCACCCACGGCCTGGCCGAGACCCTGGAGCAGCTGGGCCGGGAGAGCGAGGAGTTCCGCGCGCGGGTGCTCGCCTTCTGCGACGGCCTGGTCAGCCACCTCGTCCTCGACGGGGGAAGGCTCGTCGTCGCCCACGCCGGGCTCAAGGAGGAGTACCACGGCCGGGCCTCGGGCCGTGTGCGCTCCTTCGCCCTGTACGGCGAGACCACCGGGGAGACCGACGAGTACGGCCTCCCCGTGCGGCTGCCCTGGGCCCGCGAGTACCGGGGGAAGGCGGCCGTGGTCTACGGCCACGTGCCCACCGTCAAGGCGGAGTGGCTCAACAACACCATCTGCCTGGACACGGGCTGCGTGTTCGGCGGCAAGCTCACCGCGCTGCGCCACCCGGAGCGCGAACTGGTCGACGTCGACGCCCACCGCACCTGGTACGAGCCGGTCCGGCCGCTGTCGGGCACGCCCCCGGAGGACGGGGAGCGGCGCGCCGACGACACCGTCGACATCACCGACGTCGGGGTCGGCGACGGCGTCTCGGCTCCCGGCCTGTACGTGGAGACCGCGGACGGGGCCGTGCGCACCGACAGCGGCAGCACGCTGTCCGCGCTGGAGGTCATGAGCCGGTTCGCGGTCGACCCGCGCTGGCTCCTGTACCTGCCGCCGACCATGGCCCCCGCGCCGACCGCCGCCGCACCGGGGCTCCTGGAGCACCCGGACGAGGCGTTCGCGTACTTCCGGGGCGCCGGGACCGGCGAGGTCGTGTGCCAGGAGAAGCACATGGGCTCGCGCGCCGTCGCCGTGCTGTGCAGGGACGGGGAGGCTGCCGAGCGGCGGTTCGTCCCCGGCGAGCTGGGGACGGTCTACACCCGGACCGGGCGCCCGTTCTTCCAGGACCCCGCGCTCCGGGCGGAGGTCGTCGACCAGCTGCGCCGCGCCGTGACCGAGGCGGACCTGTGGGACCGGCTCGGCACCGACTGGGTGGCCCTGGACGGTGAGCTCCTGCCCTGGTCGGCCAAGGCCCGGCCGCTGATCCGCGAGCAGTACGCGTCGGTGGGCGCCGCCGCCCGCGCCTCCCTGCCCGCCGCCGCGGCCGCCCTCCGCGCCGCGGCCGCGCGCGGTGTGCCCGTGGACGGCCTGGCCGACAAGGTCGCCCTGCGGACGGAGCAGACGGAGGCGTTCAGCCGGGTCTACCGGCGCTACTCGTGGGACACCGACGGCGCCGCGGGGCTCCGGTACGCGCCCTTCGCGGTGCTCGCCTCCGAGGGCCGCGAGTACACCGACGCCGACCACCTGTGGCACATGGCGATCGCCGAACGGCTCGCGGAGGCCGGAGGACTGGTGCAGCCCACCCGCTACCGGGTGGTCGACACCACCGACCCGGCGGCCTGCGGCTCGGCCGCCGACTGGTGGACCGACCTGGTCTCCGCCGGCGGCGAGGGCATGGTGGTCAAGCCGGTCCTGGGCGCACGGGCCGAGGGCCGCAAGGGCCTGGTCCAGCCGGGGCTGAAGGTGCGCGGGCCCGAGTACCTGCGGATCGTCTACGGAGCCGACTACACCGACCCCGAGAGGCTGGCCGTGCTCAAGGACCGCAACCTCGGCCGCAAGAACAGCCTGGCCATGCGCGAGCACAAACTGGGGCTGGAGGCCCTGGCCCGGCACGCCCGCCGCGAACCCCTGTGGCGGGTGCACGAGCCCGTGTTCGCGGTCCTGGCACTGGCCTCCGAGCCGGTCGACCCGCGCCTGTAGGCGCACGCCCGGCCCGGCGGCCCCGTCCGGGGC
>NZ_JBSHDN010000128.1:0-18910 GCF_053616335.1 Nocardiopsis sp. NPDC055824 | reverse complement strand
GACCCTGGCCTGGGCGCAGGCCGGACACCCCGCCCCGCTGCTCTTCCGCGACGGGACGGGGCACACGCTGCGGCGGCCCGAGGGTGTCCTGCTCGGGGCGACGACCGGTGCCGTGTACGGCGAGGCCGAGACCCGGCTGCTCCCTGGTGACCTCCTTGTCCTGCACACCGACGGGCTGACCCGGCGCGGCGACCGGGGTGCGGGCCCTTCGCGCGAGGGCCTCTCCGGCCCCGTCCCGGTCAGATGTCGACGCGGGCGATGTCCAGCTCCTGGGCGCCCTGCTGGATGAACTTGCGGCGCGGCGCCACCTCGTTGCCCATCAGCAGGTTGAACACGGCCGCGGCCTCCTCGGCCTGCTCGACCCGGATCCGGCGCAGGGTACGGTGGCGCGGGTCCATGGTGGTCTCCGCCAGCTGGTCGGCGTCCATCTCGCCCAGGCCCTTGTACCGCTGCACCGGCTCCTTCCAGCCGATCTTGCGCTTCTCCAGGTCCAGCAGCGTGCGCTGGAGCTCGGCGTCGGAGTAGGTGTAGATGTAGCGGTCCTCGGGCTTGGCGCCCCGCTTGCGCCGGACGTTGGTCAGCTCGATGCGGTGCAGCGGCGGCACCGCCGCGAACACCCGGCCGGCCTCCAGCATCGGCCGCATGTAGCGGTAGATGAGCGTGAGCAGCAGGCAGCGGATGTGCGCGCCGTCCACGTCCGCGTCGGCCATGAGGATCATCCGGCCGTAGCGGGCGGCGTCGATGTCGAAGGTCCGGCCCGACCCCGCCCCGATGACCTGGAGGATCGCGGCGCACTCGGCGTTCTTGAGCATGTCGGTGACCGACGACTTCTGCACGTTGAGGATCTTGCCCCGGATCGGCAGCAGCGCCTGGAACTCCGAGTTGCGCGCGAGCTTGGCGGTGCCCAGCGCGGAGTCCCCCTCGACGATGAACAGCTCGCTGTGCTCCAGCCCCTCGCTGCGGCAGTCCACCAGCTTGGCGGGCAGCGCCGAGTTCTCCAGGGCGTTCTTGCGCCGCTGGGTCTCCCTCTGCTGGCGGGCGGCCAGGCGCGCCTTGGCGGCGCCCACGACCTTCTCCAGCACGGTGCGGGCCTTGGCCTTCTCCAGCTTCTTGGTGGAGGTGAGGAACTCGCGGAGCTCCTTGCCGACCACCTGGGAGACGATGCGGGTCGCGGCGGAGGTGCCGAGGATCTCCTTGGTCTGGCCCTCGAACTGCGGTTCGGGCAGGCGGACGGTGACGACCGCGGTGAGCCCCTCCTGCGTGTCGTCCTTGGTGACGGGGTCGTCGCTGTTCCGGAGCAGCTTGGTGGCGCGCAGCTGGTCGTTGACGACCCGCACCAGGGCGCGCTCGAAGCCGTTGATGTGGGTTCCGCCCTTGGGGGTGGCGATCACGTTGACGAAGGAGCGCACGGTGGTGTCGTAGCCGGTGCCCCAGCGCAGGGCGACGTCGACGTCGAGGCGGCGCTCGACGTCGGCGGGCACCATGTGGCCGGCGTCGTCCAGGACGGGGACGGTCTCGGTGAAGCTCCCGCTGCCCTGGATGCGCAGGACGTCGCTGATCGGGTCGTCCGGCGCCAGGAAGGTGCAGAACTCGCCGATGCCGCCGTCGAAGCGGAACTCCTCCTCGTGGGCGGGCTCACCCTCCGCGCGCTCGTCGCGCACCGAGATGGTCAGCCCCGGGACGAGGAAGGCGGTCTGGCGGGCCCGGTCCAGCAGGTTCTCGCGGGCGATCTCCGCGTCCTTGAGGAAGATCTGCATGTCCGGCCAGAACCGGATGCGGGTGCCGGTGGTCCTCTGGGCGACCTTGCGGATCTGGTCCAGGCCGGACGAGGGGGTGAACTCGGCGTCGGGCCCGGGGCCCGCGAAGCGGCCGGGGATGCCCCGGCGGAAGCTCATCGCGTGGGTGCGGCCCTGGCGGTCCACCTCCACGTCGACCCGGGCGGAGAGGGCGTTGACGACCGAGGCGCCGACGCCGTGCAGACCGCCGGAGGCGGTGTAGGAGCCGGAGCCGAACTTGCCGCCCGCGTGGAGCTTGGTCATGACCAGCTCCACGCCGGAGAGCCCGGACTTGGGCTCGAGGTCGACCGGGATGCCGCGCCCGTCGTCGCTCACCGCCACCGAGCCGTCGGCGTGGAGTGTGACGTCGATCCGGCCGCAGAAGTCACCCAGGGCCTCGTCCACGGAGTTGTCGATGATCTCCCACATGCAGTGGGTGAGGCCGCGGCTGTCGGTGGACCCGATGTACATGCCCGGGCGTTTGCGCACCGCCTCCAGACCCTCGAGGACCGACAGGTGCCGGGCTGAGTAGTCCCCCGGGTCGTGGACGGCTGCGGTCAAGGCGGTCACTCGGACATCTCCTGCGTTTCGAGGGCCATCGGGTCTGATGCGGTGCGTGCCCTTTGTACCGCGCCGCACCGACGAAAGGGGGGCCTGGCCGCGGCGCGCCGGTCGCTTTCCGTCGCACGTGGCGGGCTGGGCGGGCGCGCGCCGCCGGGGCGCCGTCCGGCGTCGTCGCCGGGAGCGCACGAGCGTGTTCCGCTGGTACAGGGGCGAAGGGAGCACGGGTCCCGCCCCGCGCGAGACTACCACCTCTGGTGGATGCGACCTGGATACTCCCCTTTTCCGGGGATGCAGGGCCCTCCCCGGGGTAGAACGAGACCGAGAGCAGACGACCGACGAGAAAGGTCCCAAAGCGTTCCTTCCAGGCACCAACCAGGCAGATTCCGCTGTCGGCGTACACGGCGGCTGGTTGGGAACGTCTGGGTCGGGTTAGATGTTGTCAGAGGTGACTAACGCCGAGTATTGAGGATGGCGAAGTGACTGGAACCCTTGCCCCCACCCAGCCGCTGACGGCTGCTGACCGTTGCGACCGCTGTGGTGCACAGGCTTACGTCCGGGTGCTGCTGAACTCCGGCGGCGAACTCCTGTTCTGCGCACACCACATGCGCAAGCACGACGACTCTCTCCGAAAGATCGCTTCGGACATCCAGGACGAGACCGACAAGCTCACCGAGAGCAAGAACTCCGCGGACGAGCGTTAGCCACACGAGCACAAGAGAAGACGGCCCGACAGCGACGGCGGCCCCGCCAGGGGCCGCCGTCCCTTTGTGTGCGGGGTCTCCTCCCCCTCAGCCCAGGACCCGGTTGTGGTAGCGGGAGACCGGGGCGAACCCGGCGCCGCCGTACAGCCGCAGGGCCGGCTCGTTGCCCTCCACCACGCACAGGTAGGCGCTCCGCGCCCCCTCGTCGTACGCCCACCGCAGCAGGTCGGCGAGGAGGCCCGTGGCCACGCCCTTCCCGCGGGCCCCGGGGTCGGTGACCATGGCGCAGATCCCGACCGACTCCCCGTCCAGGACCGCGCAGCCCCGGCCCTCCCCCGAGGCGGCGACACCGTAGGCCGTGCCGACCTGTCCGAGGATGCGCGTGACGGTGTCCGCCGTGCGCGCGTCCACGCCCGTGCGCCCGAACAGGGCGGACCATGCGGGGGTGGGACGCGCGGTGATCAGGGAGGCGCCCTCGGCGGCGGGGCGCTCGTCCAGGCCGCGGGCGAGGACGAGGGTGGGCTCCACCACCTCGTAGCCGTGCTCCGCCAGCCTGGCGTCCACGGCCTCCTCCCCCGGCCACACCTGTGCGCAGGGCCTCACCCCGTGCCCGGTGTAGTAGGCGGTGACCTCGGCGACGTCCGCGCCGGGGTCCAGGACCAGCGCGGAGTTCGCCCGCTTGGTCACCCCGTCGGCGAGGCCGAGCCTCCAGCCCCCGCGCGTCTCCACGGTGAACGCGGGCCAGTCCCGCGCCACCCTCGCCGCCCACTCGTGCATGCCCGCTCCCCGGAGTCCTCGTCGGAAGCGGACGATGCTACCGGGCGGCCCGCCGCGGCGGTCGCGCGGCCCCGAGGACACGGACCCGGCCTCCACGCCGCTCCGCGCCCGCGGCGGCGGGCCCGGCAGGACGGCGCTCCCCGTGCGGGCGCCGGTGGTCCGCCCCGGGACCGGGCGCCGCCGACCTCGCGGGCGGATCCCCGGGGGATCCGCCCGGCACCGCCGAACACGCCCTAACATGGGCGGGAACCCACTGCCCCGCCCCTTCTGGAGTCCGCACCATGCTCGTCCTGCTGCCGCCGTCCGAGGGCAAGGCCGGTTCCGGGGAGGGACCGCGCCTGGACCCGGGCTCGCTCACGCTGCCCGAGCTCGCCCCGGCCCGCGAACAGGTGCTGGCGGCGCTGACGGAACTGTGCGCGGGCCCCGAGGACGTCGCCATGGACGTGCTGGGCCTGACCGCCAACCAGGCAGACGCCCTCAAGCGCAACCTGGACGCGGCCACCGCGCCGACGCTGCGCGCCGCCGAGCTGTACACGGGTGTCCTCTACGAGCGGCTGGGACTGCCCGGCCTCCTCGACTCCCCCGCGGCCGGCCGCGTCCGCGAGCGGGTGCTGGTCTTCTCCGGCCTGTGGGGCGTCGTCGGCCCCGCCGACCGGCTTCCGCCCTACCGGCTGTCCATGGGGGTGCGGCTGCCCCCTCTGGGCGGCCTGGGCGCCCACTGGCGACGTGCGCTGGCGGGCCCCCTGGGCGGGCTCGCCGAGGGGCGGCTGCTGGTGGACTGCCGTTCGGCCGCCTACGCGGCGGCCTTCAGGCCGACCGGCGCGGCGGCCGGGCGCACCGTCGCGGTGCGCGTGCTGCGCGAGCGCGAGGTGGGCGGGACCGTCGAGCGGTCGGTGGTCAGCCACATGGCCAAGGCCACCCGGGGCGACATCGCCCGCGCGCTCCTGGTGGAGGGCGTGGACGCCGACACCCCGGAGGAGCTGGTGGCGGCCCTGCGGGACCTGGGGCACACCGCGGAGCTGGCGCCCGCGGCGCGGGCGGGGGCCCCTCGCGTCATGGACGTGGTCGTCCGCGACTGAGGCGGAAGCGTGAGGCGGGGGTGACCCACAGTCACTCCCCGCGACATAACGACTCGGTATCGCAACTTTATGCCGCACCTACAGCGCGTACGACACCATGGGCGGCGTCGGATGGATGAAGGACACACCCTGGGAGGCCGGACCCGCGCGCGGGAAGGGACGCTCCCACCGGACGCCGGAGGACACGCGGGGGTCGCCACGCCCGTGAGCCGACGCGGTGCCGGAAGCCGTTGTGCCGCCCCGCACGCGGGCGGGACGGCACAACGGTCTCGGTCCTGCTTCGGTCGGGACTACCCGGGGGACCTAGTCCAGGTAGTCGCGGAGCACCTGCGAACGCGACGGGTGACGGAGCTTCGACATCGTCTTGCTCTCGATCTGCCGGATGCGCTCACGGGTGACCCCGTAGACCTTGCCGATCTCGTCTAAAGTCTTCGGCTGGCCGTCGGTGAGCCCGAACCGCATGGAGACGACGCCGGCCTCGCGCTCGGACAGGGTGTCCAGCACCGAGTGCAGCTGCTCCTGGAGCAGGGTGAAGCTGACGGCCTCGCCCGGCTGGATCGCCTCGGAGTCCTCGATGAGGTCGCCGAACTCGCTGTCGCCGTCCTCGCCCAGCGGAGTGTGCAGGGAGATCGGCTCGCGACCGTACTTCTGCACCTCGACGACCTTCTCCGGGGTCATGTCGAGTTCCTTGGCCAGCTCCTCCGGGGTGGGCTCGCGGCCCAGGTCCTGGAGCATCTGGCGCTGGACGCGGGCCAGCTTGTTGATGACCTCGACCATGTGCACCGGGATGCGGATGGTGCGGGCCTGGTCGGCCATCGCGCGGGTGATCGCCTGGCGGATCCACCACGTGGCGTAGGTCGAGAACTTGAAGCCCTTGGTGTAGTCGAACTTCTCCACCGCGCGGATCAGGCCGAGGTTGCCCTCCTGGATCAGGTCCAGGAACAGCATGCCGCGCCCCGTGTAGCGCTTGGCGAGCGACACGACCAGCCGGAGGTTGGCCTCCAGCAGGTGCTTCTTGGCCCGGCCGCCGTCCTCGGCGATCCACTCCAGCTCGTCGCGCAGCTCGAAGGTGAGGATGTCGGCCTCGTCGGAGAGCTTCTCCTCGGCGAACAGGCCGGCCTCGATCCGCTTGGCGAGCTCGACCTCCTGCTCGGCGTTGAGGAGCGGCACCTTGCCGATCTGCTTCAGGTAGTCCTTGACCGGGTCCGCGGTGGCTCCGGCCGCGACCACCTGGGCTGCGGGGGCGTCGTCGTCATCGTCGTAGAGGACGAAGGACTCGTCCTCCTTGTCGGGCTTCTTGCTCGGCGCGCCCACGGCCTCGGGCTTGGCCGGCTTGGCGTCCTTGTCCGAGGGGTCCGGGGTGTCCGGGGTGTCCTCGACCAGCTCCAGCTCGGCGCCGGTGTGCTCGAGGTCGTCCAGGACCTCGTCGTCGTCCTCGAACTCGCCCTCCGCGGCCAGTTCGAGGTCCTTCTTGCCCGCCTTCTTGGCGGTCGCGGTCTTCTTGGCCGCCGGGCCCTTGGACGCGGTCGTCTTCTTGGCCGCCGCGGCCTTCTTGGGGGCGGTCGCCTTCTTGGCGGTCGCGGCCTTCTTGGCCGCGGGCTTGCGGGCGGCGCCGGAGGCGCCCTCCGCGGAGTCGACCACCGCGGTGACCGTCTCGGGCTGCTCGTGGGCGGCCGCGGCGCGCACGGGCTTGGCGGCCCGACTCGTCGTGGTCGTCGTGGTGGACTTGGTCGAGGTGGACCGCGTGGTCGCCGTCTTGCGCCGCGGGGCCTTGCGCCGGGAGGAGGCCGACTCGGGAACGAGTACGGTCACACCCTCCTTGGCGAGGCTGCGGAGCACGGACTGCGCCTGCGACATCGGAATTTCGGCCTCTTCGAAGGCACGGCGCACGTCCTCGGGCTCAAGAAAGCCCTGGGACCGCCCACGCTCGATCAGCTGCTGAATGACGGGCTCTTGCAGTGACTCGGACTGCTTCGAGCGAGTCGAACTGGCAGATGACACAAACACCTCTCGAACGGACGTGTGGCGAGATTGTCGGACCCGGTGGTCCGCCCGGTCGGGACCGGGCACGACACCCTCTCCCACCTGCGGCCTGGGATCGTCCCCACTGGGGCGGGGAAGCCGTTTGTCTTTCAAGCGTATGCGCTCCCGGAGGTCATCCCCCTGGGGGATCACCGCCGCGTCGCGGGGCGGAACGGCTTCTTCACTGTAGGCAAGGCAATGGACTTGTTCGTACGGTCTACCGCTCCGACACGGGATCGATCACCGGAAGCTGAACGGCGAGCAGAGTGACGTCGTCGTCCTGCTCATACCCATCGAGCATGCTCTCAACAAGGTACTCCAGCATCTGCTGTGGATCGCCCACCACCTCCGGAGGAGCCGACGCCGCCACGCTGACGAGCTCGTCGAGTCCGGAGTCGACGGACCGTTTGCGGTTCTCAACCAGTCCATCGGAGTACAGGGCGACGGTGTTACCGGGTTGCACGAAGAATTTGTGGTGACCTCGTGGCGAGCTGATCCCGAGTGGTGTGTCGGGTTCGGTGTCGAGCAGTGAAGGCCCGGCACTGCCGGCCACGACCAGCGGCGGGAGGTGTCCCGCGTTGCTGAGGTCGAGCTGGCCGGTGACGGGGTCGAGGACGAAGTAGACCAGTGTGGTGACCTGGTCCATACCCTCCGTCGCGGTGAACATGCGGTCGAGTCCGGTCAGGACGTCGGCGGGCTCCGGCATGGAGAACGCCAGTGCCCGCAACGCGTTCCGGATGCGACTCATTCCCGCCGCGGCCGGGATCCCCTTGCCCATGACGTCGCCGAGCACCCCGGCCACGCGTCCGTCGGGCAACGGGAAGGCGTCGTACCAGTCGCCCCCGACCTGCACGTTCTGGGAGCCGGACCGGTAGTAGGCGGCGAGCCGGAGGCCCCGGATCGCCGGCAGCTCCTCCGGCAGCAGGCTGCGCTGGAGCTCCTCCGCGGTGCTGTGCTCCTGCTCGTAGAGGGTGGCGCGGCCGATCGCGAGCGCGCACTGGCCCGCCAGGGCCTCCAGGAACACGCGCTCCTCGTCGGTGACCTCGCGCGGCGTGGAGAAGGCGAAGCGCAGCGCCCCGATGGGCCGTCCGGCGACCATCATCGGCAGCGCCACCCAGGCGCGCTCGGATGTGGACCGGACGAGTTCGGCGGCCATGGGCGCGTCGTCGAGCAGCGCGGCGAGCTCGGCCGGGTTGGCGGCCAGGCGGGGCTGGCCGTCGGCGACCGCACGGGCGGCGACGTCCGGGTGGTCCAGGGGGAACGCGGGCCTGGGCAGGGGGTGGGCCTGCGCGGCGGCGATCGTGCGGAGGCGCAGGCGGTCGCGGTCGAGCAGGACCACGCAGGTGTGGTCGGCGCCCACTCCGGAGCGGCCGATCTCCGACATGGCGTTGACGACCTCGTCGGCGGTGAGCGCCTCGGCGAGGTCGGAGGTGGCCTTCTGGAGGCGTGCGGTCCGCATGGCCGCCTCGCTGAGCTGCTGGTTGAGACGCTGGCGCAGCTCGTCCGCCTCGCGCTCGGTGGTGATGTCGACGAGGGTGCCGACCCATTCGGCCGTCTCGGCGCCGTCCATGATCGGGTTGGCGCGCGCACGGTAGTGGCTGTAGGCGCCGGAGCGGGTACGCACCCGGAACATGGCGTCGAAGGGCGTGATGTCGAGGACGGCGTCGTCCCAGGCGCGTTCGACGCGGGGGCGGTCGTCGGGGTGGAGCGCGTCGAGCCAGCCGCGGCCGAGGTAGCGGTCGAGGTCCTGGCCGGTGACGGCCCTCCACTGGGGGCAGTCCTCGTGGACGTCGCCGCCGGAGCCGGCGGCCCAGACGATCTGGTTGCCCGCCTGGAGCAGGGCCCGCAGCCGCTGCTCGTCCCGGCGGGTGGTGCCGCCGTCGTGCGCGGCGATGAGGGCGACGTGCTCGTCCCCGGTGCCGGGGTCGGTGACGGGGAACCAGGTCAGGTCCCAGACCTGCCCGGAGGGCGTGCGGTGGCGGTCGCGGATCGCGTGCCCGCTCTCGCGGACGCCGGCCAGCGAGGCGCGGTGGCTGGCGGCGGCGACCCGGTCGCCGCTCTCCTCCAGGAGGTCGTCGGGCGTCCGGCCGAGGCATTCGGCGGGGGTCCGTCCGAGGAGGACGGCGAGCCGCTGGTTGACCGTGCCGAAGACGTCGTCGGGGCCGAGGAGGGCGAATCCGATCGGGGAGTCGGTGAGAAGGGATTTCACCGCGTCGGGGAGTTGCGCCCTGCTGAGCCGGGGCGGGGGAATGGACGTCTCGGCGCTCAACTGCTCGACACCTCCGGAACCGTCGGATTCCCCACCCGTTTTTCGCTGGGGCTTCTGCCTTGGCCGCGTGGCCTCCGTCGACCGCGCGGGCCGTCCACGGGGTGGAACCGGAGGGTGCGGCGCCGAGGGGGATCGGAGGCTCCGCGGCTCCCGGGAGTCACGCTCCATGACCCCTCTCGGCCGCTGTCACGGCTCAAGCATAAGACACACCCGCCCGCGCGCAACGGCCCTCGCGCCGACGGCCGCCCGTGGCGGCGAGAAGGTAAATGCTAGGTCACCGGGCGGTCCGGACACGGTGGACCGGCGGTTTTCCCGGCGTGTTTTCCCGCAATTACCGGCAATGGGTGTTGGATGTCGGTTTGATCTCGAAACCCCGAAACGCGAATGTCATCCGTCCGATTGATCCCTTTCACCACCTTGACCTGGGAGAACTGCGGGTCCCGGGTAAACGGTGCGTCCATGTTTTTTTATCGACCGCGTGCCGTAGGAGGGGTTGACAGTACGTCCAGAACAAGTGGAATGGGTGGAGGTCACCGTCCAGGCCATCTCCAGCTAGGGGTGTGAGCACGCATGCTCCCGACCTTCCCTGTCCAGGATCTCAGACAGATCTCGGCACGGCTCCACGACGAGTTCGGCGGTCTGTCCCACCGCTGTGTCGAGCGCCGGGTCCGCGACACCTGGCAGTGCTTCGAGCACCTGGGCATCACGGTCACGCCCCACCTGGTCGAGCGGGTCGCCCGGGAGCACCTGCGGGCGATGGTGAACTCCGTGCCGCCCTCCCAGGCCGTCCGGCAGGCGCCGCTCAGGACCGGGGCCACGCTCCTCTCCGGACACCGCACCGCCCCCCGGCCCCGCTGAACCCCTCCCCGGCCCGGACCCCGGGCGCCGCGCCCCGGGGGATGCGGCGCCCCGCCCGCGTCCGGCCGCGGAGGGGCCCGCCGCCGGATCGCGCGGACGGGGAGCCCCACGCCCGGGGCTGTCATACGCTCGGACGGTGCCCTCCCCTACACCTCCCACGCCCACAGGTCCGGAACCGGTGCCCGGCGCCGTCTTCGACGAGATGCTGCGCGCCTCCCGGGCCATGCTCGCCATGCGCCATCCCCTCGACGCCGAACTGGCGTTCAGCGAACTGCTCGGCAGCTGGTGGGGCGAGCGGATGCCGGGCGTGGACGTCGGACGGCTGCTCGGGGAGGGCCTGATCGCGCACGCCACCGCCTCCGGCAAGCCGGCCGGCCTCGGCGTCCTGGCGGCGGTCGCCGCGCTGGGCACGTCCTCCGAGCAGCGCGAGCTCGCCGGGCAGGGCGTGATCGCCCTCCAGGAGCGCGGTCTCCAGGTACCCGGCTGGGCGTCCCAGCTGGGCGCGGTCACCCCGGTGGCCGCCTATGTCAACAGCGACCAGTTCGGCGACACCGACGACGTGGTGTGCGTGTTCAGCCGCGACGGGGACCGCGCCCCCGACGCCGGGCCGCCCCCTGCCGAGCACGCGCTGATCCTGGTCCTGGACCACAACGGCGGCGGCGTCCTCCGCGACGCCTGGGTCACCACCAAGGTCGACCGGCTGCTCGACCGCTGCCGCGAGCGGGCCGACGCGGACGAGTTCGCCCGGTTCTCCCAGGTCGAGCTCACGGAGGCGCGGGCCCTGCTGACCCGGGCCCTGGAGCGCACCGAGCGCATGGTGGCGGGGGCGTCGACCGACCGGTCCTCGGGACCGACCGTCGAGCCGATCGGCCTGACCGTCTCCGATCTGACCGGGGGCTCGCTGGCCTCCCACTTCGCCCTGGCCAGCGCACGGGTGCGCACGCTGCCCGGCCCGCACTCCGGGGCCGGCGCCCCGCAGGCCCCCGTGTGGCGGCGCGACCGGCGCGCCGTGCTGGCCGCCCGTTTCCTGGCCTCGGACGAGGCGGCCGAGCTCTCCGACTCGTACGCGGCGAGCCGCTGCGCCGACCACATCATCGCGCACGGCTGCGACGTCGACAGCGGCCGCCCGACGCGGATCAGCCCGCGCAAGGTGGAGTCCTTCCTCCTGCACTGGCTGCCCGGCCGCGTGGTGCTGCTGCCGGAGGAGCAGGAGGCCATGCCGCACGTGCTGGCCGCGTGGGTGCGCTGGGCGGGCGCCCGGGGCGGGCTTCCGGACGTGGCCGTGGGTGCCACCCTGGACGCGGTGTGGGAGTCCACCGCGGAGTTCGCCCGGGTCTACCGCGACCCCGCGCGCCCGCTGGGGCTGCGCCAGGAGGCGGTGCGCCGGCTGCTGCCGGACGGCGACTTCGCTTCGCTGGCCCGGCGGATGTTCGCGTTCCCCCTGCTGGCGAGCGAGATGGTGACCTGGGCCCCGGAGGAGTTCGACCCGGACACCCCGCACGGCCGCCGGGCGCTGCTGCGGCTGGACCACTACGGCGAGTACGAGGCGGCCACGCCGCACAGCGGCCGCCACTCCAGCGGCCGGGACCGGTGGTACCGGCCGGTCACCGGCGACGACCCCGAACGGGAGAGGGAGCTGGACCGCCACGAGCGCCTGGCCCGGCGGCTGTGGCACGGGAGGCCCGCGAACCTGTGGGCCGCGGCCCGGCGGATGCTGGACCGCGGTGTGGCCCGCCCCGCGGTGCTGGCCGCCCTGGGCGAGGTCCTGGACACGGCGACCTGTGAGAGCGACCTGCGCCGTCGACTGGACTCCCTGTAGGGCGGCCCTCCCGCGCCGTCCGGACGCGGCCCCCGGAGGGCGCTACCGGAGCATGCGCTCCCGGAGCAGGTCCACGGTGCCGCCGGACAGCTCCAGGCCGTCCACGACGTAGTTGTCGAAGGAGCCGTACACCTCGTCGATGTGGCGGAACGAGGTGTCCAGGTACTCGGCCCGGACCCGGGTCATCGGCACGACCTCCTCCCAGGGCAGGCCGCTGTTCTCGGCCAGCAGCCGCATCCACTTGTCGGTGTTCGCCTGGCGGTCGTTGCTGGCCAGGTAGTCGGTGACCACCGTCTCGCGGTCCACCCCCAGCAGGCCGAGCAGCAGTGCGGCGCCCCAGCCCGTGCGGTCCTTGCCCGCGCTGCAGTGGAAGACGAGGGCGGTCGGGCCCTTGGCCGCCCGTTCGACCAGGTCGCGGTAGCCGGTGAGCGCCTCGGCGTCGGTGACCAGCTCGCGGTAGACGCCGTGCATGAAGCGCTCGGCGGCGCCGTCGGCGAACATGCGCCGGGCGACCTCGGGATCGGTGAGCGCGGCGGAGAAGTTGGCGCCCGCCGCCTCCGGGTTCTGCACGGACACGGCGGTGTACGCGGCGCCCTCGGGCGTGATGTCGGGCAGGCTCTCCCGCTCGTGGGGGGTGCGCAGGTCCACGAGCTGCCGGATGCCCAGGCCGTTGTAGACCGCCACCTCCTCCTCGGAGACCGAGTGGAGGGCGTCGGAGCGGTACAGCAGGCCGTGGCGCACCGTACGCCCGGTCGCGGTGCGGAGCCCGCCCAGGTCGCGGAAGTTGGGGACACTGGAGAGGATGAAACCGTCATTCGTCACGTCCGCGACGATACCCACCCGCCCCGGCGTCCCGTCGGCCCGTGCCCGGCTTGCCGGGCGGGGTCACTCCCCGCCGCGCATGGCGGTGATCTCCTCCCCCGCCTCCTTGACGTCCTTGGCGGTGTCCACGCCGCGCCAGAACCCGTCGATCCGGTACGCGGTCAGGCGCCCCTCCGCGGCCAGCTCGGGGAAGGTCGAGGACTCGTGGTCGCCCTTCTCCGGCAGCAGCGGCGTGATGCCCGGCTCGAACAGGTACACGCCGGCGTTGATCCACACCGGCAGCAGCGGGCTCTGGGTGAACCCCTCGATCCGGTCCTGGTCGTCCACGTCCACGATGCCCCAGGTCGTGCGGAACTGGGCCAGGGCGAGGGTGGCCAGGCCGTCCTTGGCCCGGTGGTGGGCGGCCAGCTCGTCCAGCGGGAACCACGTGAGCACGTCGCCGTTGAGCGCGAAGTAGGCGGCGTCCTGGTCGCGCAGGCCGGTCGCGGCGTAGCGCAGGGCGCCGCCGCGCCCCAGCGGCTCGTCCTCGACCAGGAGCGTCACCTCCGGCCCGCCCGGGCGTGCGGCGAGGTGCTCGCGCAGGACCTCGGCCTTGTATCCGCAGGACACCACGACCTGCTCGACGCCGTGGCCGGCCAGCCACTCCAGCTGGTAGTCGATGATGGGCCGTCCGGCCACCTCCACCATCGCCTTGGGGCGGGTGTCGGTGTAGGGCCGCAGCCGGGTGGCCTGCCCACCGGCGAGGATGAGCGCCTGGGTGACGGGGGACGCGGAGGATGAGGGTGCAGCGGTCATGCGTCGGACACTAGCACCACGCCTCCGGGCGCCCCGGAGCGCCCGGAGGCCGTCTCCACGGGCCGACCGGACACGTCGCCGGCGGGGCGCGGGGGACCCGGCCCGGAGGCCGGGCGGCGGGCCGGAGGGGTTCACCGGCCTGCCGCCCGGCGGGGAGGCGTCGCGGCGGAAGGGGCGGGGCCCGAACCCTCCCGGCCGCCGCCGGGGCGCGGTCCGCGGGTGCTCCCGGCGGGCCCGGCGCCCGCGCCGGACGGCGCGGGCCCGGAACGGTCCGCGGAGCACGGCCTACGTCTGCTGGGTGGCCTCGGCGTAGGCCTTGCGGACGTCCGCGCTCGTGACGAGGGTGAGCTCGACGGCCGTGGCGTCCTCTCCCCTCTCCTGGGACACCCGCAGGTCGCGGTGGGAGCACGCCTTCTCGAACAGGGAGCGCGCGAAGCGCCCGTTGCCCAGGTCGTCGATCCACCCGGCCCCGCACACGTGCCCGAAGATGCTGCGCAGGTCCTCGCGGGCGGTGTCGTCGAAGGTGTCGCCCGTGCGGGCCGCCACCGCCTCGGCGATCTCGGTGAGCTCGTCCGCGCTGTAGGAGGGGAAGCGCACCCGCACGTTGAAACGGGAGGAGAGGCCGGCGTTGGAGGCCAGGAAGCGCTCCATCTCGGCCGGGTAGCCGGCGAGCACCACCACGAGCCGCGAGCGGTCGTCCTCGGCGCGCTTGAGCAGGGTCTGGATGGCCTCGGCCCCGAACGCGTCCCCGCCGCTGTAGCCGGGGTTGACGAGGGAGTACGCCTCGTCCACGAACAGCACCCCTCCCAGGGCGCGGTCCACCAGACGGTTGGTCTTGACGGCGGTCGCCCCCAGGTGCTCGCCGACCAGGTCCGCCCGCTGGGCCTCGACCACGTCGGCGCGCCCGAGCAGGCCGAGGGCGGAGAACACCCGGCCGAGCACCCGGGCGACCGTGGTCTTGCCCGTGCCGGGCGGCCCCGAGAACACGAAGTGCCGCATGGGCGCCTGGTTGAGCAGGCCCTGCTCCTCGCGGAGCTTGGCCACCCTCAGCTGGGCCACGATGGAGCGGACCTGCTGCTTGACCGGTTCCAGCCCGATCATGGCGTCCAGTTCGGCCAGTGCCTCGTCGATCCCGGGAGCGGCCCCGAACCCCGGCAGGCGTGAGGTCAGCTCGGCATGGGCCGCCTCGACGTCGGCGGCGCGGACCGTGATGAGGTCCTCCGCCTCGGGGCGCGGCGCGGGCGTGTCCCCGTCCACCCCGGTGGTGACCACGCGCACGTCGCGGGCCTGGGCGGCCTTCTCCACCACGGAGCGGGCGAAGCGGCCGTTGCCCAGGTCGTCGACCACCTCCCGCTGGACCACCTGGTCGAATCTTCGCCTGAGGGCGCGCGCCGCGTCGGCCTCGAGGGTGTCGCCGCGCTGGTGGACGAGGGACTCGGCGATGCGGAACAGCTCGTCGGCGGAGTAGCTGGGAAAGCTGATCCGGGTGGCGAAGCGCGAGGCCAGGCCGGGGTTGGAGGCCAGGAAGGCGTCCATCTCCTTCTCGTACCCGGCGAGGACCACGACGAGCTGGTCGCGGTCGTCCTCCGCCCTCTTGAGCAGGGTCTGCACCGCCTCGTTGCCGAACCGGTCCGACTGACCGTCCCCTTCGTTGACCAGCGAGTACGCCTCGTCGATGAACAGGACTCCGCCGAGGGAGCGGTCGATGAGCTCGTTGGTCTTGATGGCGGTGGCGCCCAGGTACTCCCCCACCAGGTCGGCGCGCTGGGCCTCGACCACCCGGGAGGTGGGCAGCAGGCCGAAGGAGTGGAAGATCGTGGCCAGGGTGCGGGCGACGCTGGTCTTGCCCGTGCCGGGCGGCCCGGAGAAGACCAGGTGGCGCAGCGGGCGCTCGACGGGGAACCCGGCGTCCGCGCGCAGCCGGGCCGCCTCGATGGAGGCCGCGATGCCGCGCACCTGCTGTTTGACCGGGTCGAGGCCGATCATGTCCTCCAGCTCGGCCAGGGCCTGGTCGACGGGGACCGGTTCGTCGTCGGGGGCGCCGCCCCCGGTCGGCCGGGCCGTGCCGGCGCCGGCGTCCGAGCGGCCGCGCAGCGGCTGCGGACGGCCCCTGCGCTCCGGTCCGTCGGCCCGGCGGGGGCGGTCGGAGCGGGACACGGGCATGGACGAGGCCGCCTCCCGCCGGTTGGCCTCGCTCTCCCGGGTGATCTGGCGGGAGGCGGAGAGGCGCCAGAGCAGGCACGCGCCCGCGGCGGCGTACAGCGCGACGACGCCCCAGGACGCGGAGAAGGGGTCGACGACCATCCCCGCCAGAGCCACCGAGAACCCGGCGATCAGCCCCGCGGTGAGGGAGAGCAGGGCGGTGTGCCAGACGGGGAACTCCCTGGCCCGCCCGGCGGCGAGCACGACGAGCAGCGGCAGCGGCAGCACGAGCAGGGTGACGGGTTCGCCGGTGAGGGGGATCTGGAAGAGGGGCACGGTCACCGCCAGCCACACGACGCACACCAGGACGGTGACGAAGGAGTCGAGGGAGCGCATGAGCGCGGCGAACGCCATCAGCAGGACGAGGGTCGTGCCGACCGCCCCCGGGACGGCGAAGCCGGTGACCAGGGCGGTGACGGCGACGACCGTGACGAGGACCAGCGCCGCCACGAGCCTCCTGGGGAGGGGCACGCCGTGGTAGAGCGCGCGCATGCGGTCGAGCCCCGAGGCGCGGTCCGGCTCCGCGGCGGCGGTGGAGCGCATCTCGCGCGTCATCCGTGCCCCTTCCTGCGTGGGGGTCCGTGGGCGGTCGGCTCTCCTGGCCGTGGAGGGAGGGGCCGGTCGGCGTCGGGGGGACCGACGTCCACAGCCAAAGCCTTGCCCCAAGTGGGGCGGATGTCCAGTGCGGGGCGGCGTGTCGTGTGCGGCGGGCCGGGCCCGCGGACCCTCGCCGCGGAGTGGTTCCGCCCGGTCTGGCGGTCTCAGAGGAGGGGGATCTGTCCCCCCGGGGCGGGGCGGAGCCGGCGCAGGTGCTTCCATCGGGGCAGGTCGTCCAGGTAGGCCCAGCTCATGCGGTGGTGGGGGGTGGGCCCGGACTCGGCGAGCGCGGCCCGGTGCACGGGCGAGGGGTACCCGGCGGCCCTCTCGAACCCGTACCCGGGGTGGTCGGCGGCGAGTTCCGCCATGAGGTCGTCGCGGCAGACCTTGGCCAGGATCGCGGCGGCGGCGACGCTGACGCAGGTGAGGTCGCCCTTGACCTGGGTGCGGACTCTCCAGGGGCGGCCGATGAAGTCGTGGACGCCGTCGAGGACGACGGCGTCCGGGCGCGGCGCGAGGGCGTCCAGGGCCCGGCGGGAGGCCCGGTGGAGGGCCTCGGTCATGCCGCACTCGTCGATCTCCTCGGGCGCGGACCATCCGAAGGCGTGGTCGGCGACCCAGGGCCGGAGCTGCTCGGCGAGCTCCCGGCGGCGTTTGGGGGTGAGGCGCTTGGAGTCGGTCAGCCCGGCGGGCGGTTCCCCCTCGCCCGGGACGGCGGCGCAGACGAGGAGGGGCCCGGCCCAGGCGCCCCGGCCCACCTCGTCCACACCGGCGACCACCCGCGCCCCGAGCGAGCGGAGCTCGTTCTCGACGTCGAACGTGGGGGCGGCGGGCGGCGTGGCTGTCCTGGAAGTCGTCGGCACCCTCCCAGCCTAGGACGGGAGGGGACCCCCTCGTGCCCGTTCCCGGGAGGGGGCGGACAGCGGCAGGGCGGCCGTCGGCGCGGCGGCGCCCGCGGAGGGCACGGGGCCCCGCGGGCCGTCGGGAGCTCCCGGGGGCGGGCCGCCGGCGGCGCCGCGTCCTCCCCGGGCGCCTCCCCACCGTGCGAACCGGCGCTCCTGCGCCGACCGGCGCTCCACCCTCGTGCGCGGGCACGGGGCGGGGCGGTGCCGGGGCGATCGGCTCCGTGGCCGGAGCGGCCCGGTCCGCCTCCGGCGTTCTTTGCACGACTCGCCGTACGTCACAACGAGTCATGAGTGATTACTTTAGGTAGTTTCCGCTTGTGAGGACTGCCGTACCGGGTCGCCCGGGAGGAATGGACATGCAGCGCGCCAAGCCGTACCCCCGGCCGCGGATCCCCCGAGGACGCCTCTACGACGTCGTCGCCGCCCTCACCCGGGTGGGGGTGGGAGGGATGTTCGCCGAGTACGGCCTCGCGCTGCGGGGGCGGGAGGAGGCGGTGGCCGAGCACCTGTCCGCCTCGGGGATGCCCGGGGTGTCCTTCGGCGCGCAGATCGTCCCCGCGCTCCTCGTCTCCCTCTCACTCGCCTTCGCCGTGGGTCTGCTCACATGGCTCACCGGCCCGGTGCTCGCCGGGGCGGCGGTGCTCGGCACCCTCACGGCGGGCTCCCCCGACCTGTCCCCGTTCTCCTCATGGGCCACGACGTCCCTGGTCACAGCGGTGTGCCTGCTGATGGCCGTCAGCGCCGGCCGGTGGTCCTGGGACTATCTCGTCCTGGCTCCGAAGGCGGTCGGGAGGCGCCGGGGACACGACCGCAAACACCCGGTAACACCGAGGAAATCCACCGCCGATTCCCCGCGCCGCCCCGAACACGCGCCGCCACTGCTCTATCCTGTGGGACAGGCCGCGCTACGACGGCCGTATCGCCTGTGACGCGGCCCCGCCCGGCCCCTCTCCATCGTGCCGCGGGCTCGCGTCTCCACACGGATTCGGTGGGGGAGAACGCCATGTCCGCCGCAGCTCCCGGCCCGACCCCTGACGGGTCCGTGGCCAAACTGATCGAGATCGCCGGCAAGCCGACGCTCGGCCAGCGCATGATCAGCTGGGCCTCGCGCCCGCCCGGCCGGCTCTACATCCCCGCCTGCGGAGTGGTCGGCCTCCTCCTGCTGTTCGAGGACAGCGTCCCGGCCGGGCACCTGCCGACGTTCCTCGTCGGCCTGGTCGGCGGGCTCCTGCTCGCAGGGATGGGCGCCCTGCGCCTGGGGATCGCCCTGGCCGTCGCCCGGCCGATGATCCGCCACTACTGGCTCCGCTGGATCTCCGCGCCCCTGATCGCCGCGGCGGCGATCGGCGTCTCCGCGGCCGACCTCCCGCTCCAGGCGCGGATCCAGGCGTCCTCCGAGGACCTGCTGGCCCTGCGGCAGGAGGCGGAGGATCCCACCACCATCCCCCTCAACGGCGAGCAGGTGGGCCTGTACTCGCTGCGCAGCATCTCGGTCTCCGAGGACATCACGCACTTCGCGGTCGAGGGCTCGGGGCTCTTCGGCCCCTCCGGCCTGGCCTACAGCACGGGCGAGGTGCCCGAGGGGGTCTTCGTCCCCGGGCAGGGGTCGAAGATCTACGAGCACGTCTCCGGCGACTGGTACGTGTGGGTCGACCACTGACCCGCTCCATCCGCACCCGCGGCGCCCCGGCGCCCCCGGCTCCCGGGGGCCCGGGGCGCCGGCGT
>NZ_JBSHDN010000127.1:0-18980 GCF_053616335.1 Nocardiopsis sp. NPDC055824 | reverse complement strand
GTTCCCGGGCGGCCGCCATCTGGGGATCGCGCTACTTGCCGTCTCCGGCGTGCGCCTCCTCCCTGCGGTCGGACTCCTTCTGGTCCGTCCCCTCGTCCTGTGCGGCTCCCTCCGTCGCCGGGGCCCCCTCTCCCGGAGCCGGGGCGCCGCCCCCGGCCTCGGGGGCATCCTTGGGGGCGGACTGCCCGCCCAGCTCCGCGAGCTGCGTCTCGGTCCCGGAGCCGCGGCTCTTGGACCAGAGGATCGCGCCGACGAGCACGCCCACGGCGAGCACGGTCACCACGGTCCGGAGGACCACGTTGTCCGCGTAGATCACCACGCTGGGCGCCACGATCAGCGCGACGAGGTTCATGACCTTGAGCAGGGGGTTGATGGCCGGCCCCGCGGTGTCCTTGAACGGGTCGCCGACGGTGTCCCCGATGATCGTGGCCTCGTGGGCGGCCGAGCCCTTGCCGCCGTGGTGGCCGTCCTCGACGAGCTTCTTGGCGTTGTCCCAGGCCCCGCCGGAGTTGGACAGGAAGACGGCCATGAGCACGCCCGCGGCGATGGCGCCGCCGAGGAACGCGCCCAGGGGGGCGTAGCCGAAGGCGAACCCGACCGCGATCG
Organism: Nocardiopsis sp. NPDC055824; assembly: GCF_053616335.1. Lineage (NCBI taxonomy): Bacteria > Bacillati > Actinomycetota > Actinomycetes > Streptosporangiales > Nocardiopsidaceae > Nocardiopsis > Nocardiopsis sp. NPDC055824. The sequence continues at coordinate 18,374 of NZ_JBSHDN010000127.1, read as the reverse complement.
GCGCCAGGACCGCGAGGAGGCCAGGGGTGACCAGTTCGCGCAGGGAGTCCTTGGTGCAGATGTCGACCACCCGCGCGTACTCCGGCAGCTCGGTGCCGTCCATGATCCCGGGGCGCGTGCGGAACTGGTCGCGCACCTCCATGACGACGCGGCCGGCGGCGCGGCCGACCGCCATGATGGCCAGGCCGGAGAAGAAGAACACCACGCTGGCGCCGATGATGACGCCGACGAGCACGTCCGGCTGGTCGATGGAGAGCGAGAACGCCTGCTCGCCTTCGCCGAGCTGCTCCTGGACGGAGGTGCGGAAGGCGCCGAACAGGGCGGTGGCGGCCAGCACGGCCGTCGCGATCGCGATGCCCTTGGTGATCGCCTTGGTCGTGTTGCCGACGGCGTCGAGCCCGGTGAGGATCTCGGCGCCCCTGCCCTCCACGTCGCCGGACATCTCGGCTATGCCCTGGGCGTTGTCGGAGACCGGGCCGAAGGTGTCCATCGCGACGATGATGCCGACGGTGGTGAGGAGCCCGGTGCCGGCGAGGGCGACGGCGAACAGGCTCAGCGTGATGGAGCCGCCGCCGAGGAGGAACGCCGCGTACACGGCCCCGGCGATGAGCAGGGCGGAGTAGACGGCGGACTCCAGGCCGACGGAGATGCCGGAGAGGATGACGGTGGCCGCGCCGGTCTCGGAGCTCGCACCGATGTCCCGGACGGGGCGCTTGTCGGTCTCGGTGAAGTAGCCGGTGAGCAGCTGGATGGCTGCGGCGAGCACCAGGCCGATGAGGACCGCGGCGATCGCGACGAACCTCGGGTCGGGGGCGGTGCCCGCGGCCTCGATCTCGGCGAGGACCTGCGGACTGACCCCGGACAGCTCCTCGAAGCTGCCGGGCAGGTACCAGAGGGAGGTGCCGACGACGAGCAGGGCGGAGATGCCCGCGGAGATGAAGAAGCCGCGGTTGATCGCGGTCATCGCCGACCGGTCCCGCGCTCGGGGGGCGACCAGGAAGATGCCGATGATCGCCGTGATGACGCCGATCATGGGGACGAGGAGCGGGAACACCAGGCCCTCGGTGCCGAACGCCACCCGGCCGAGGATCAGCGAGGCGACGAGCACGACGGCGTAGGACTCGAAGAGGTCGGCGGCCATGCCGGCGCAGTCGCCGACGTTGTCGCCCACGTTGTCGGCGATGGTGGCGGCGTTGCGGGGGTCGTCCTCGGGGATGCCCTGCTCGACCTTGCCGACGAGGTCGGCGCCGACGTCGGCGGCCTTGGTGAAGATCCCGCCGCCGACACGCATGAACATGGCCAGGAGGGCGGCGCCGAAGCCGAAGCCCTCCAGGACGATGGGGGCGTCGCCCCGGTAGAGCACGACGACGAGGGCCGCGCCGAACAGGCCGAGGCCGACGGTGATCATGCCGGCCACGCCGCCGGTGCGGAAGGCGATCCGCATGGCCCTGTGGTTGGACGCCTCGTCGCCGCCGCGGGCCGCCGCCGCGACCCGTACGTTGCCGCGCACGGCCAGCCACATGCCGATGAAGCCGGTGGCGGACGACAGCACGGCGCCCAGGGCGAAGAAGACCGACCGGCCGATCCGGATGTCCCACGAGTCGGCGGGCAGCAGGAGGAGCAGCAGCGGGATGACGACGACGAAGACCGCGAGGGTGCGGAACTGTCGTGTCAGGTACGCGCTCGCGCCCTCCTGCACTGCGAGCGCGATGTTGCGCATCCGCTCGGTGCCCTGTTCCGCGGCGAGGACCTCACGTACCAGCATCCCCGCGACGGCGAGGGCCAGAAGCGCCACCACCATGACGATGATGACGAGTGTGAAGTCGGTGCCTGCCAGCGATAGGGCCGTGCCGCTTGGCGCGGCGAGGTTGAGCCCAGACAATCCGTCCTCCTTGAGACGGGCACGACCTTTTCGGCCCCGTCCATGGGAAACGCGGGGGAACGGTTCGCCGCGTGGACGCCGGACCAGCGCGCCGCCGTGGACGTACCGCCGTCCGGAAGGAGCCTGAGCTGGCCCGACAGCACGCTTGGCGGGGTCGAAGCGGTGCCACCTTTGGTTGTGGTGCACACCGTCCGCGCTGCTCGCTCACGGGCGGTGATCCGGGGATTCTACGCACGATCCCGAATAAAGGTGAGTGTCGTTTCGCGATTTCCCCAAGACAAACCAAAGATGTGATCTTACGGTGATCCCAGAAGCGGGATAATTTTCCTTATCGGGGATTTTCGTCTTGAATAACATCGCATAATGCATTAATGCTATGTTAACGCTAAAACACACATAAAGGAATGAAACGGGAATCAGCCTCATCAGCCACACTGGTATCCCCAGCCACGAGAGAACATGGTTCTCCCCTGGAGGGCCTCCGTGCCGTCGTGCGCTGTCCGGGGCGGCGCGGTCCCGGGCCGCAGCCTCCGGCGCCGCCCGCCTACTCCCCGAGCAGGCGCATCCCCGCCGGGTCGATCGCGTCGCCCCGCTCCGCCCGGCCGGCGTCCAGGTCGTCCGCCAGCCCCCGGGCGAAGGCCGCCACGCCGGCCGTGTCCACCCCGTGCGGGGCGTCCGGACCGAACCCCTCCACCCGGTCCGCGCCCCGCCTCAGCAGGCGCGCGGCGCCGACGCCGTTCCCGCGCTGGGCGTGGGTGACGCCCACGGCCACCTGGGCGAGGCCCCGCCACAGCTCCCTCTCGGGCTCGGGCGAGGACTTCCACACGGCTTCGAGAACCTCGTGGGCGGTGAAGGCGTACCCTCCGTCGAGCAGCCGCTGGGCCTCCGACAGGCCTTCGGCCGCGGAGAACACGGCGTCGTCGGGCACCCGGTCGACCTCGCCCGCGCTCCCGTGCGGCAGCGGCCGCCCGTAGCGGTCGCGGGGACGCTGGTTCTGCGCGCGCCCGGTCTCGTCGCGGTCCCGGCCGGACCTCTCCCGGCCCTCCGACGCGGATTCCGTCGCCATCACTGCCTCACCGCCGTTCCCCGTCGCCCTTCCGGGCTCCGTCGACCTGTCCGCCGCCGAGCCGCCCCAGCCACCCCACGAGCTCGCGGGAGACCTCCTCCGGGCGTTCCTCGTGCGGGAAGTGTCCCGCACCCGGGATCGGCGCCCAGCGGTGGGCCCCCGCGACGGCGCGACGGGAGGCGCGGGCCGCCTCGGGCGGGCACACCGGGTCGAGCTCGCCGTGGAGCTGGAGGACGGGGACGCGGACGGGCGACCGCATGCGCGCGTTGTAGCGGAGCCCGTCCGGGCGCCACCGCGAGCGGAAGATCCAGCGGTGGTACTCCAGGGAGCAGTGGGAGACCTTCGGGATGGCGAAGGCCTGCCGGTAGGCCTCCTCGGCCTCGGCGCCGGGCCAACCGGGGGCCGACCACTCGCGCAGGAGGTCGCCCACGCGGACGCACCCGTCGGCCAGGAGCCTGTGCTCCGGAAGGATCGGCACCTGCGCCCGGAGCATGTGCCGGACACCGGGTCCGCCCGAGGCGACGATCCGCGCGGTGCGCAGCGGGTGCGGGGCGGAGACCGCCGCCAGGGCGCGTACCGCGCCGGGGTGGTAGGCCGTCATCGTCCAGCCGACGAGCCCGCCCACCCCGTGTCCCACCACCGCGGCGTCCTCGTACCCCAGGGCCCGCACCAGGCCGGCGGCGTCCTGGGCGAGGGTCACGAGGTCGTAGCCGCGGGGGGTCTTGTCACTGGCCCCGTAGCCGCGCATGTCGACGGCGACGGCGCGGAACCCGGCCTCGGCGAGCGGTCCCAGCTGGTGCCGCCACGCCCACCAGAACTGGGGGAAGCCGTGCAGGAGGAGCACGAGGGGGCCCTCACCGGCCTCCGCCACGTGGAAGCGCGCGCCCGCGGCCTTGACGGTCCGGTGCGTCCACGGGCCGTCGAGGTAGGCGGCGGAGTCGTCCAACACCGTGTGCGGCTAGCGCGGCGCCGCCGCGGTGGCCCCGGCCGTGTCGGCGCCCCCGGCGGTGTCGAGGTCGTCACCGGTCCTGGGCGGCCGGATCTCGCCGCGCAGGATGCCGGCGAGGCGGGAGGTGGTCAGCGCGGTGCGCTGGAGGCCCTGGCGCTTGCGGAAGTTGACGAGGCCGTACAGCCCGAAGACCACCGCGAGGAGCAGGTAGAACAGCGTGACGATGCCGAGGCACGCCCAGGCCGGGAGCGCGAACAGCTCGTAGAGCGCGAAGGCGATGGTCACCGAGAGCAGGATGACGAAGATGTGGGCCAGGACCGCGACGACCGCGAACCCGGCGACGCCCTTGCCGATCCTGGCCGCGTCGGCCTTGGCCTCCAGCTTGGCGAGCTGGATCTCCAGCCGCACCAGCCGGGAGAGGTTGTCGGTGGCGTCGGAGACCAGCGCGCCGATGGAACGGTCGGTGCCGGCGGCGTCGGGCTCGCCGGTACCCGGCTTGTCCACCATCGTGGGGGTTCCCTTCTCTCGGTCCGAACACGCGGATGATCCTCCGCATCCTCGCACATGCCCCGCCACCCATGTCCCTCACGGCACGCACAACGGCAGAGGTCCGTTTCGTCACGGGGGTGAGTGCGCGCCCGGCCGCGCGGCCGGGCAGTGCGACCGGAAGGCGGCGGCGCCCCGGCCCTCGTCCGGGCCGGGGCGCCGCGTCCGCCGGAGCGCCTCGCCGCAGGTCCTGTGACGGGCCTGCGGCACGTGTCCTAGTCGTCCCCGCGGGCGGACGGCAGCTGCTTGGCGATCACGTCCATGATGGAGGAGTCGGTCAGCGTCGAGGTGTCGCCGACCGCCCGCTCCTCGGCGATGTCGCGCAGGAGCCGCCGCATGATCTTGCCGGAGCGCGTCTTGGGCAGCTCCGGCACCGCCAGGAGCCGGGCGGGCTTGGCGATCGGGCCGAGCGAGGTGCCGACGTGGTTGCGGAGTTCCTTGACCAGCTCCTCCGGAACCTCCTCGCCCCCGTCGCGGAGGATCACGAAGCCCACGATCGCCTGGCCGGTGACCTTGTCCGCGGCGCCGACGACGGCGGCCTCGGCCACCCTCGGGTGGGAGACGAGCGCCGACTCGACCTCGGTGGTGGAGATGTTGTGGCCGGAGACGAGCATGACGTCGTCCACGCGGCCCAGCAGCCACAGGTCGCCGTCCTCGTCCTTCTTCGCACCGTCGCCGGGGAAGTACAGGCCCTCGAAGCGCGACCAGTAGGTGTCCTCGTAGCGCTGGGGGTCGCCCCAGATGCCGCGGAGCATCGCCGGCCACGGCTCACGGATGACGATGAAGCCGCCGTCACCGTCGGGAACGGACCGGCCCGCCTCGTCCACCACGTCGGCCACGATGCCGGGAAGGGCGCGCATGGCCGCGCCGGGCTTGCCGGAGGTCACGCCGGGCAGGGGGCTGACCATGATGGCGCCGGTCTCGGTCTGCCACCAGGTGTCCACGACCGGGGTGCGGTTGCCCCCGATGTTCTCCCGGTACCAGATGTAGGCCTCGGGGTTGATGGGCTCGCCCACCGAGCCGATGACGCGCAGGCTGGACAGGTCGAATTCGGCGGGGATGTCGTCGCCCCACTTCATGAAGGTGCGGATCGCCGTGGGCGCCATGTAGGCGATGGTGACCCCGTACTTCTGGATGATCTCCCAGAAGCGGCCCCGGTGCGGCGTGTCGGGGGTGCCCTCGTACAGCACGGTGGTCGCGGCGTTGGCGAGCGGCCCGTACACGATGTAGGAGTGGCCGGTCACCCACCCGATGTCGGCGGCGCACCAGTAGACGTCGGTCTCGGCCTTGAGGTCGAACACCGCCCAGTGGGTGTAGGCCGCCTGGGTGAGGTAGCCGCCCGTGGTGTGGAGGATGCCCTTCGGCTTCGCCGTGGTGCCGCTGGTGTACATGATGTACAGCGGGTCCTCGGCGTCGTGCGCCTCCGGGGTGTGCTCGGTGCTCTGGGACTCCACGGCGTCGTGCCACCACACGTCGCGGTCGGTCCACTCGACGTCCTGGCCGGTGCGGCGGACGACGAGGACGTTCTCCACGGCGGGCCGGTCGGCGACCGCGGCGTCCACGGCGGGCTTGAGGGCGCTGGCCTTGCCGCGCCGGTAGCCGCCGTCCGCGGTCACGACCAGCTTGGCCCGGCTGTCGTCCAGCCGCTGGCCGAGCGCGTCCACGGAGAAGCCGCCGAAGACGACCATGTGGACGGCCCCGATGCGGGCGCAGGCGAGCATCGCGACGACGGTCTCGGGGATCATCGGCATGTAGATGGCGACGCGGTCGCCCTTGCCGACCCCGAGGCCGGTCATCGCGTTGGCCGCCTGGGAGACCATGTCCTTCAGCTCCGCGTAGGTGATGCTGCGGGTGTCGCCCGGCTCGCCCTCCCAGTGGTAGGCGACCCGCTCGCCCAGCCCGTTGGCGACATGGCGGTCCACGCAGTTGACGGAGGCGTTGAGCTTGCCCCCGACGAACCACTTGGCGTAGGGCGGGTCCCAGTCCAGGACGGTGTCCCAGGGGTGTTCCCACTGCAACCGGCGGGCCTGCTCCTCCCAGAAGCCGAGACGGTCCTCGGCGGCCCGCTCGTAGGCCTCGGCCTTCACGTTGGCCTCGGCCGCGAGTTCGGGCGGCGGGGGGAAGCTGCGCGTCTCGTGGAGAAGGTTGGACAGTGTCTCCTGGCTCGGGGGAGTGCTGTCGGCCACTGTGATTCTCCTTACGTCGACTGGTTCACACCCAATTAATCATGCGGTCCATACCGCGTGAACAGCCGGGGTGCAGCGCGTCGCCGGGGACCGGCGGGCGAGCGGCGAACGGCCGGTGAACGGTCGCCGGTCAGCGACGAGCGGTCGGTGCGCTCCTACCCGCCGGGGAGGGGGCGGCCGGTGTTACCGGCGCGTAGTGTTGTTCTCCGTGAGCGAATCGACTTCTGCCTCCCCTTCCGACCCCCTGGCCCGCGTCGCGGCCCTGCCCGGTGTGAGCGACGCGGTCGCCGAGACGCGGACCCTGGTCGACCGGCTGCTGGGGCACCGCATCCTGCGACGTCGCAGCAGCGACGTGTCCATGGAGTCCGCACTGCGCGGCGCGTGCGCGTCGGCGGCGCTGGAGGGCGCCGAGGTCTCGATGGAGGAGATCCGCGAGGGGCACGTGTACGACACGCGCATCAAGGGGGCCCTGCGGGTGTCCGGCGAACTGGGGTCCCTCGTCGACACCTGGCCGAAGGCGCCGCGCCAGGCCCTCGCCCGTCTGCACACGCTCGCCGCGACCGAGGCGGTCTCCGAGGACGCCCTGGGGCGGCCCCGGCTGGCGGGGGAGCGCGTCGAGGACCCGCTCTCACTCGGTCCCGCCCCCGCGCCGGAGGCGGCGCTCGCCCGGCTGGAGGGCCTGTACGCGCTTCTGGGCGCGCGCACGTCCGTCCCGGCCCTGGTGACGTCGGCGCTGGTCCACGGCGAACTGATGGCGATCCGGCCGTTCGGGTGGGGCGACGGCCTGGTGGCGCGCGCGGCCGAGCGGCTGACCCTGGTCGAACGGGGCCTGGACCCGAAGTCGCTGGTGCCGTCCGAGCTGGGCCACCAGACCTTGCGGGACGAGTACGGACCGGCCCTGCGCGGCTACATGGGCGGCACCCCCGAGGGCGTCGCGGAATGGGTCGTCTACTGCTGCCGGGCGGTGCGGGCGGGGGCCCAGGACTCACTGGCGACCTGCGAGGCCCTCAAACGCGGGTGAGCCCCCGAAAAGGTTGAATCGTCGACCATTCCTTTATCAACCAACAGTGACACAATCGTTGTTGGCCACGGGCGATCCGGCCGGGCGCGCATTTCCGCGGGTCGCCCGGCGCGTCCGGACGAGCACGTGGAACGGCGCCCCGCGTGACTCTCGGGGCGCCGTCTGCGACACGTTCCACCGGGTTAGCAAGCGACCATTTCCATAGTCTGGCCAGGCAGTACATCCGGTTGTCCGACCTAGACGGGCCACACGCGGCCGGGTGGTGCGTGGGTTCCCGGGTGCCGTGTCGGGGTGGTTCTCAGCCACCGTCTGCTTTCTTTGTACTCCCGCCACCCCTCTGGGAAAAGGTGGTTGACCCGACTTTTCCGCCTGGATTCCCGAACCAATACGCGGCACCGCGTGGTAGCGTCTGTTCCGTCGTCGACCAGGGGTCCCGCCGTACCGGAAGAACCCCGCCGCGAAACCCGTCCCGGTTCCCCGGTGCCCGGTTTCCGGGAGGCGCCGACGACAAAGGTCTTTCGGCGGTCGTGGGAGCACGTCTCTCCACAGGCCCTTCCGGAGGACGGGCCCGGTCCTCCCCCCAGGGCCGGAACTCGCGTGGCGGCCTTCGCTCCCCCTGCGGAGGCGGACCCCGCGCCCGCTCCTCACCGCCTGCCGGGCGGGCATGCGTATTCGCCCCCGTGTACGCACCCCGCCCGCCAGGTGGGCCTCCTCCGCCCCGCCGTGGCACCCCCGCACGCCCCGCTCGGGGCTTCTGCGCTCCGCGCGCCGCCGACGGCGTTGTCCACAGCTCCGGACCGGGGCTTCTCACGAGCGCTCCGGTCGGGGAGGGTCGAAGAAAGACCCCACCCCCCCCGGAGAGTCCGATGGACACCCGTCCCCTGCCGCTGATCGCGACCGCCGACCCCCTCCTCCTCGACGACCTGCTCAGGCTGGCCACCGCCGCCGCCACCGAGGTCGCCGTCGCCCGCACCCCCGACCGGGCGCTGAGCCTGTGGCGGCACGCCCCGCTCGTGGTGGTGGGCGCCGAACTGCGCGCCTCCCTGCGCACCGCCGACCCTCCCCCGGGGCGCCACGTGTTCGTGTCGCGCACCGACGGGGGCGGGGACCCGCACGGCCGGGAGGGCCGCCCGTACGGTCAGGACCCGGCCCACGGAGGCGCAACGGCCACCGAAGGACCCGGCACGCTCCTCCTGCCCAGGGACGAGCCCGTGCTGGTGGACCTCCTCACCCGAGCGGCGTCGCCCACCTCCGCCCCGGCCCCCACCGTGTCGGTGATCGGAGGGCGCGGCGGAGCCGGTACCAGCCTCCTCGCGGTCGCCCTCGCCCTCGCGGGCGCCCGCGCCGACCGGGACACCGCCCTCCTCGACGCCGACCCCCTCGGATGCGGATCCGACCTCTACCTCGGCTGCGACGGCGCTCCGCCGCGCACGCCCGAGCGGCGCACCGGCTGGGGCGACCTCGTCCGGCGCCGCGGCCGCGTCCGCTGGCAGGACCTGCGGGCGGGGCTGCCCGGCACGCCCGGGGTCTCGGTGCTGACCTGGTCCCGCGAGCCGGGACCCGCCGCCCCTCTGCCCGTCGGCGCGGCCCGCTCCGCCCTGTCCAGCGCGCGGGACGGCGCCGACCTGGTGGTGGCCGACCTGCCGCGCTCGTTCGACCCCGCCACCGTCGTGTTCCTCAACCGCTCCGACCTCGTGCTCGTCGTGGTCCCGGCCGACGTGCCCTCGGTCGTGGCGGCGACCCGGGTGGTCTCCCGGCTGCGGGAGGAGGCCGCGGCCGTCCGGGTCGTGGTGCGCGGTGCCCGCGGCGACCTGAGCGCCGACGTGGTGGCGTCCACCCTCGGCCTCGACCTCGGCGCGGACCTGCCGCAGGAACCCAGGCTCGACCGGATCCTGGCGGCCGGAGACGTCCCCGCGCGCCACCCCAGGTCCCCCCTGGCCCGGTTCGCCGACCTCGTGGTGGCGTCCCTCCCGTTCCCGGAGCCCGTCCCGTGAGCCCGCTCGTGGAGGCGGTGCGCAACCGCCTCGTGGCTTCCGGGGCGCCGGTGAGCCCGGCCAACGTCGCGGCGGCACTGAGGGCCGAAGGAGGCCTGCTGGGCGACACCGAGGTGCTGTCCATGACCCGGCGGCTGGCGGCCGACCTGTCCGGGGCGGGGCCGCTGGAGGAGCTCATGTCCTCCTCCGGGGTCACCGACATCCTCGTCAACGGGCCCGACGAGGTGTGGGTGGACGACGGCGGCGGCCTGCGGCGGGCCGGGGTGCGGTTCGAGTCGGCGGACGCGGTCCGACGGCTGGCCCAGCGGCTGGCCGCGCAGGCGGGTCGGCGGCTGGACGCCGCCGTCCCCTACGTGGACGCCAGGCTCCCGAGCGGTGCCCGCCTGCACGCGGTGCTGCCCCCGGTGTCCCCCGCCGGCGCCTGCGTGTCCCTGCGCCTGCCGCCCCGGCGGGTGTTCTCCCTGGAACGCCTCACCGAACACGGCACTGTCACCGGTCGCGGCGCGGCCCTGCTGCGGGCGCTCGTGGCGTCCCGTGCGGCCTTCCTCGTGAGCGGCGGAACGGGTACCGGCAAGACCACGCTGCTGTCGAGCCTCCTGTCCCTCGTGGACCCGGGTGAGCGCCTCGTGCTCGCCGAGGACTCCCCCGAGCTCCGCCCCGACCACCCGCACGTGGTGCGGCTCCAGACCCGCCCGGCCAACATCGAGGGGAGCGGAGAGGTGTCCCTGGAGGTCCTGGTGCGGCAGGCCCTGCGGATGCGGCCCGACCGGCTGGTGGTGGGCGAGGCGCGCGGGCCGGAGATCGTGTCCCTGCTGGGAGCCCTCAACACCGGTCACGAAGGCGGCGCCGGCACCCTCCACGCCAACGGCGCCGGGGACGTCCCCGCCCGGGTGGAGGCGCTCGGCTGCGGTGCCGGGCTCGACCGGGCCGCGGTGCACAGCCAGCTGGCCGCCACCAGGGTCATGGTCGTGCACCTGGTCCGGGACGCCGGAACCCGTCGCCTCGCCGAACTCCGGGTGCTGCGCCGCGACCCGGCCGGGCTCGTGCACGCCGTGCCCGCGGTGTCGTTCGGCCGGGACGGCTCCTGCCGGGAGCACCCCGGGGCCGAGGAGGTGGCGGCCCGGCTGGGCGACGGGTGGCGACAGCGGTGACCGCGCTGGCGGTGTGCGCGGCGTGCGCGGGGCTCCTGGTCCTGCTGTTCGCGGTCCCGGCGCCTCAGCGCATCCGCCTGGGCGCCGTACTGGACCGACCGCGGCGCCCTGTGCGCGGGGAGTGCCCGCGGTCCCTGGTGCCCCGTCCCGGGAAGGCCTCCGAACGCCGGCGGGCCGTGGTCGTGCTGTGCCGGGTCCTGGCCGCCGAACTGCGTGCCGGGCAGCCCCCGCAGGAGGCGCTGCGGATCGCCGCCGCCGAGGCCGGACCGCTGGTGGGCGCGGTGGACGACGCGGAATCGCTGCGCCGCGAGGCCGCCCGTGATCCGGACCTGCGCGCGCTGGCCTACCTGGCCGTGTGCTGGGAGGTGGCGGCCGACACCGGCGCCGGGCCGGCCGAGGTGGTCGACGCACTGGCCGCCAACCTCACCGAACAGGAGGAGCAGCGGGCCGAGGCGGAGGCGCGGACGAGCGGTCCGCGCACGACCGCGATCGTCCTGACGTGCCTCCCGGTGGCCGGGGTGCTGATGTCCTCCGGCCTCGGCGGGTCGCCGTTGGAGTTCCTGTTCACGACACCGCTGGGGGTGGCCTGCCTGGTGTGCGGCGTGTTCCTCGACCTCCTGGGTTTCTGGTGGGCGCTGCGCATGCTGCGCTCCGCGACAGCTCCACCGTGACCGGGCGCGGAGAGGGGGAGGACGACCGCGACCGCCGGGGGCAGAGGCGGTGTGGGGGCCGGCTGAGGGGCGGGGCGGCCACGGCCCCGTACGGGAAACGGTGTGGAAGGGGAGTGGACGTGATGACGGTGGTGACCGCGGCGCTGTTCGGCGCCGCCGCCGCGTGGGTGGCGACGGGCCGGGGAGGCGCCCCGGGGACACGGCTGGCGGGCGCCGGGACGGAGGGCGGGCCGCCCCTCCGTACCGGTCTGCCTCTGCGGGCCCTGGCCCTGACGCTGGCGGGCGTGCTCGCGGTGGCCGCGTCGGCCACCCTGTTCGGCCCGGTCGGCGGCGTCGTCGCGGTCGGGGGGTGCGCCGTGCTGTGGGTGCGGGCCCGCCGTGCCGGGGAACGACCCGACCGGCTCCCGGTGACCTCCGACCTGCCCGTGGTGATCGGGCTCATCTCCTCGGGGATCCGCGCCGGGGCGACCCTGCCCGTCTGCCTCACGGCGGTCTCCGGGGCGGCGGGCGGAAGGCTGGGCGGGGAGCTGTCAGCGGTCGCCGAGCAGCTGCGGCTGGGGGCCGATCCGGCGTCGGCCTGGAGCCGCTCCTCCCTTCCCGCCCCGCTGACCGCGGCGGGAAGGGACCTGGCCCGGGCCGCCGACACCGGCGCGCCGGTCGCCGATCTCCTGGACCGCCACGTGGTCGACCTGCGGCGGGCCCTGCGCACCCGCGCGACAGCGCGGGTGGAGCGGTTGGGGGTGCTGGTGGTCGCTCCTCTGGGCCTGTGCTTCCTTCCCGCCTTCGTGCTGATCGGCATCGTCCCGATGGCCGCCGAGCTGCTCTCCCGGGCGCTGGGGGGCTGACTCTCCCCCGAGCGCGCTGCCGCCCCGGCAGGAGGCTCCCCCGGAAGCCCGGGACGGGCCCCCGGGACCGCGCGTCCGAGGACGGCGGCCGCACCGGCCCCCGCTCGGGTCACCCGGCCCGGCCCCTCGTCCGGCGCCCCGCCGGGCCCCGTGACGGTCCGCGGGCCCCACCTCAGGCCTCGTCCTCGCAGAGGCCGTCGATGATGTCGTCCAGGACGGACGCGCGGTCGGCCGTGGACATCAGCCGGAGTTCGCGGAGCGCGGGCACGGTGTCCACACTGCTCCCCCGTGCTCCCGCGACCGTGCACACCCTCATGCAGTGCTGGGTGGGCTCCCGCCAGAAGTCCCGTTCGTCGACGGGCGCGAGGCGGTACACCGTGGCCGGGTACCGGGGGGATCGGCCGGGCACACGCCACTGCTGCACACGCGCGAGCACGAAACCGGTGAGCAGCGAGTCGAAGACGCCCTCCGAGGCCAGGTCGGCCAGCGCCTCCCGGTCGCCCTCCCCGCGGCACTCCTCGCACCCGGCAAGCTCGGCCCGCAGGAGCCAGCGGGCGCGCGCGTGGCCCACCTCGGAGTTCTTGAGCCTGCTCGGGTGTCGGTGTCCCATACACCGGAGGGTACGAGGGTTCCGCACCCGCTGTGCGGGGGGTGTGCGCAGGTCGTCCGGGCGGGGGCGGCGGTGCGGGGCACACGCCCGGGCGGGACCCGAACCCAGGACCCGTCCGCGGGGTCCCGCCCGGGGCCGACCCGGACGGGACCCCGCGGTGTCAGTACTCCTCCCGGTCGAAGCGCCGCTGGCCGAGGTACGGGGTGGGGAAGCGGGGCCAGCCGACGGACAGGCGCATCGCCAGCACCGCGATGCCCAGCAGAACCAGGACCACGGTGGAGGTGTGTCCCACGGCACGCGCGAAGGTCGTGGCAGGGGGTGCGGCCTCCGCCGTGTAGTGGACGACGGGTTCGTGCACGGGCGGCGGAGCGGCCGCCGCCCGGCGGGCGGAACCGACCGAGGCCTCCGCCGGGCGGGCCCCGGCGGCGGGCGAGGGCGTGGGGCTCGCCGATGGGGAGGCGCAGGGGTCGGGGTCCTCGGCACCGCCGTCGCGCACGGCGGGTTCGGCTGGTTCGGCGGAGGCCGCGCAGGGCGGAGGGACGTGGTCGTCGGACTGGGGAGGAGCTCCCAGCAGGAGGGCGCACAGCAGTACGGAGACGGGGGCGGGGCTCATTCCACTTCCTCGCTGGAGACGGCTTCGTGGACCGGCCCGGCGCGGGCGCGCGCCAGGACGTCGCGGTCCGCCAGTGACGACGGAACCGAGACCACCACCTCTGCGGTGGAGCCGGTGATGACGCAGGATTCGAGGGAGGCCTCGTTGGCCTCTGCGGTGTCCCGGGCCTCCGCGCAGGCTCGTTCCGTGCCGTGGACGAGTCGGGCGGCGGCCGCGAGTGCGGCGAGATCGGCGGCGGTGGTGGCGCGGTCCCGGTCGAGTCGTGCCGCCGCCGTCACGAGGACGGCGAGGGTGACGAACCAGAGCAGGGCCCCCAGGCTCGCCCACCAGACGGTGGCTGAGCCGGAGTCGGAGTGCACGTGGTCAGCTCCCCGGTTCGAGGAGGACGGCGGCGCTGCCGTCCACCCCCAGGGGAGGCGCCAGTGGGCCGAGCCGCAGCTCGACCCGTACGGTGACGCGGGCTGTGTGCCCGTCATCGGCCAGGCCGACGTCCGCGCCCCGGGGCGCGGCGGTCAGCGCCAGGCTCCGGGCCCGGTCGTCGGGTTCGCCCCGGGCGAGGGCCCGCGCCCCCACCCGCGCGGCGTCCGCGCAGGCGAGCTGGGCCGAGGCGGCCTGGACGGCCCCGAAGGACACGGCCAGGACGAGCAGCAGGGAGGGCAGCGTGAGCGCCGCCTCCACGGTGACCGATCCGCGGTCAGAACCCCGAGCTGAGCGCATCGACCACGAGCGCGGTGAGGGCCTCCCTGACCTCACCGCTGGTGATGATGACGTAGAGGACGCCGGCGAACGCGGCGCCGATGACCGCGCACAGCGCGTACTCGGCGGTGGCCATCCCGTCGTCGCCTCCGGGCTGCGCGCTGCGAGCGGGTGGCGGGCCGGTGAGAGCGAACATGGAACCTCCCTGGTGAGGGGCGGACGGGGTGTCGGCGCCCGATTCCAGGTTCCGGTGGCGGAGTGCGGTCCCGAAAGCCCCTTTCCCAGCCTGTGGAAAACCCCGGGTGCCCCGCACCGGTTGCGGGAGCCCCATTCCCCGGCGCCCGGCCGCCCGTGGCCCCGCACCGGCTGCGGAAGCCCCGCTCCCCGCGGCCCGTGGCCCCGCACCGGCGGGCGGCGCACGGCCCCCCGCCTGTGGCGTGCCCCTCGCCCCGGCACGCGGGATCCGCGGGCTGTCGGCACGGCGCTCCCCGGTCCCGTCTCGGACGGGCCGGTCCTGCGACCCGGTCCCCGGACGGCACCGCGGAGAACCCGGCGCCCGCAGCCCGCGGACGGCCCGCACCTCCTCCGGAAGGCGGCTCTCAGGCGCCCTCCGCGCCCGTGCCGCCGTCCCCTCCGAGGACCTCGTCGAGAAGCCTCAGCGCACCGGACTTGCTCAGGGGCTCGTTGCCGTTGCCGCACTTGGGCGACTGGATGCACGAGGGGCACCCGTGGTCGCACTCGCAGTCGGCGATCGCGGCCCGGGTCGCGGTGAGCCACTCGCGCGCCGCGGAGAAGCCCCGCTCGGCGAAGCCCGCGCCGCCCTCGTACCCGTCGTAGACGAACACCGTCAGCCTGCCCGTGTCGCCGTGGACGGCGGTGGACACCCCGCCGATGTCCGAGCGGTCGCAGGTCGCCAGCAGCGGGAGCATGCCGATCGCGGCGTGCTCGGCCGCGTGGGCGGCGCCCAGCAGGCCCACGTCCTCCTTGCGCAGCCGGGCCTCCCCCTCCGCGGGCAGGGTCCACCACACCGCGCGGGTGTGGAGCGTGCGCTCGGGGAGTTCGAGCGGCTGCTCCCCGAGAACGGAGCCGGTGCGCACGTCCCGCTTGAGGAAGCCCACCACCTGGCGGACCACCTCCACCTCGCCGAAGTACGCGGTCGCGCCGCTCGGCCACTCCTCCTGGCGCCGCACCGAGCGCACGGTGATGTCCGTGGTGTCGCGCGCCCAGGTGCTGTACGGCGGTTCGGCGCCGTGGACCAGTGCGACCCCCTCGTCCAGGTCGAGGTCGTCCACCAGGTACGTGGAGCCCTGGTGGAGGTACACCGCGCCCGGGTGCACGGTGCCGTGGGACGCGGCCTCGTCGATCTCGCCGAGGAGCTGCCCGCTCCCGGTGTCCACGATCTGCACGGGGGGACCGCCCGCCCCGCGGATATCGGCCAGGTCGCTGGCCCGTTCATTACTGGTCCAGAACCAGCCCCGTGGGCGCCTCCGCAAGAGTTTCCGCTCCACGAGATCGGCCAGGCGCTCCTCGGTGGTTTCTCCGAAGAGGGCGAAGTCGTCCTTCGTGATCGGTAGCTCCTGGGCGGCCGCACACAGGTGCGGACCCAGAATGTGGGGGTTTTCCGGGTCAAGGACGGTGGTCTCCACAGAGCGACCGAAAATCGCCTCCGGGTGGTGCGCGAGGTACGTGTCCAACGGGTCGTCCCGGGCGATGAACACCGCCAGGGCGTCGTCGCCGCGCCGCCCCGCCCGTCCCGCCTGCTGCCACAGGGACGCCAGGGTCCCCGGCCATCCGGCGATGAGGACGGCGTCGAGCCCGCTGATGTCCACGCCCAGTTCCAGGGCGTTGGTGCTCGCCAGCCCCAGGAGCTCCCCCGTCCTCAGGGCCTCCTCCAGCTCCCTCCGCTCCGAGGGCAGGTAGCCGCCCCGGTAGGCGGCAACCCGGGCGGCCAGGTCGTGGTCGCCCCGCTCCGACAGGAGCCGCTGAGCTGTCAGCGCGACCACCTCCGCGCCCTGCCGCGAACGCACGAACACGAGGGTCCGCACCCGGTCCCGCACCAGGTCGGCGAGCATCTCAGCGGCCTGGGACGGCGCCGTCCGCCTGATGGGCGCCCCCTGCTCCCCGGTCAGGTCGGTGAGCTCCGGCTCCACGAGGGCGACGGACAGCCCCGGACGCGGGGACCCGTCCTCGCTGACCGCGGTGACGGGCACGCCGGTCAGCCGGGTCGCGCTCTGCGCGGGGCTGCCGGAAGTGGCCGAGGCCAGCACGAACACCGGTTCCGACCGGTAGCGGGCGCAGATCCTGCGCAGCCGCCGCAGGATCTGGGCGACGTGCGAGCCGAAGACACCGCGGTACCGGTGTGCCTCGTCGACCACCACGTAGCGCAGCCTGCGCAGGAAGCGCGACCACGCCCCGTGGCGGGGGAGGATCCCGTGGTGCAGCATGTCCGGGTTGGTGAGCACGTAGTTGCCGTGCTCGCGTACCCAGGACCGCTCCTCGACGCTCGTGTCGCCGTCGTATACGGCCGCACGCATGCCCGCGAGACCCAGGTCCGATATCCACCGCAACTGGTCCTGGGCGAGCGCCTTGGTCGGGGAGAGGTAGAGCACGGTCCCGCCCGCGTCGACGGCGTCCACAGCGGGTATGAGGAAGCCGAGTGACTTCCCCGAGGCGGTACCCGTGGCTATGATCACATCACGGCCCGAGCGTGCGAGGTCGGCGGCTTCAACCTGGTGGGACCACGGTCGTGTGATCCCCAGCTCGGAGAGCCGTCCGACCAGGTGGGGCGCGGCCCATTCCGGCCACTCCCCGCCCACTCCCTCGTTGCGGGCCACATGCTCGATGTGGGTCACCTGCGGGTACCGGGTATCGTCACGCCACACACCGGGGAGCACGGGCTCCGATCGCCTCATCCGAGACCCCTCCTCACAGGCGCGTGTTCGGTAGTCATGACGCCCTCAGACGAAGGGTGTCGCACTGGGACATCGGTTTCAGTGTGACATCCGGGGGAAGAGTGGCGCGGTGTCACGGTTTTTCTGTGCATCACAGGAAGACGCACTCGACACCCGTGGTTGAATGCGTGCTGGTGGGGTAACGCCCGGCAGAGATCATTCGCGATTTTTTCGCGGTTCGGCGCTGGAGGACTAGTGGACTTGAAGCTTGATCATTACACCGAGGGCGACACCGAGATCGTCGTCGTTGAGGGTGAGATCGATGTCTATACCGCGCCCCGGCTCCGCGAGCTGCTGATCGACCTGGTCAACAAGGGCAACTTCCACCTCGTGGTCAACATGGAGAAGGTGGAGTTCCTGGACTCGACAGGCCTCGGTGTGCTTGTGGGCGGGCTCAAGCGCGTCCGGGCCCACGACGGGACCCTCGACCTGGTCTGCACCCAGGAGCGCATCCTGAAGATCTTCCGGATCACCGGTCTGACCAAGGTCTTCGGTATCCACGGCTCTGTTCAGGAAGCCATCGACAAGCGTTCCGCGAAGTAGCCCAGAGCGAGCGATGGCAACCATCACGCTCACGATCAGCGCGCTTCCCGCCCACGTGCGCACGGCGCGGCTCATGGCCGCGACCGTGGCACGGCGGGCGGGTATCGCCGCCTCAGCGATCGACGAGATCAGGCTGGCGGTCGGTGAGGCGTGTTCCCGGGCGGTGGCCGCACACAAGCTGCACTGCCCCACACAGCCGATCCTGCTCCAGCTGATCGACGGCAACGGGCCTGACCCGGGGTCGGACTCCCGCACCGACGCCACGAGCCCCGCCTTGCGCGCCAACGGGAGCGCGACACAACGTTTCGAGGTCGTCGTCTCCGACCGTGCCCCCGCGAAGGACACGGTGGAGACCGTCAACCCGTCCATGCTGGACGGGCTCTTCCTCGACGGTGAGGACACCCCTCCCGGCGGAATCTCCGGGTTCTCCCCCGGCCTCGGCCTGGCGGTCATCACCGGTCTCGCCGACGAGGTGAAGATCGACCCCAGCGACAGGGGCACCGTCGTGCGCATGAGCTGGCCGTTGACGAACGAGCACACGCCGGACCCCAGCTCCAACTAGGGCCGGTCCACAGACGTCCGAACGGGCGCCCTCCCCGCGGGGCGGGCGCCCGTTCGCGTGCGGGGGCGCGGGCGCCGGAGCGCGTGAC
>NZ_JBSHDN010000126.1:0-19159 GCF_053616335.1 Nocardiopsis sp. NPDC055824 | reverse complement strand
CACCCGGACGACGGCCCCCGCCGCACACCACAGGGCCGGCCACCACCGGCCCCGCACCCCCTCAAGGGGCCGCGGGATCGCGCCTGAGCCCCTCCGCCCCGGGCCGGCCCGCCAGCTCCAGCACCCGGTCCGAGGGCCTGGCCCCCCACCGGCGCCGGAACGCGTACGCCACCAGCGCCACCACCACCGAACCCACCGACGCCCACAGCGCCTGGCGCTGGTCGGGGATCACCACCATCGCCACGAAGATCGTCACCAGCCCCGCCAGCACAACCCACGTCAGATACGGGAACGCCCACATCCGCAACGACAGGCGCTCGGGCTCACGACGGCGCACCCGCCCACCCAGCACCAGCTGGGAGGCGCAGATCGTCAGGAACAGGATCAGCAGGATCGCGCCGATCGAGGCCACCAGGAACGGGAACACCCGGCCCGGCCACAGGTAGTCGGCCACCGCCGCCGCGTACCCCACCACCGTGCCCAGCAGGATCGCCCGCACCGGCACACCGCGCCGGTTCACCCCCCGCAGCACCCGCGGGGCGTCCCCCTGGCGCGTGAGCGTGAACAGCATCCGCGAGGAGGTGTACATCGCCGCGTTCAGCACGCTCAGCACCGCCACGAAGACCACCACCTCCATGATCAGCGCCGCGCCCGGCACCCCCACGCGCTCCATCACCGCCACGAACGGGCTCAGGGCCGGGTCCACCGTGTGCCAGGGCAGCACCATCACCACGACCACGATCGAGGCCACGTAGAACAGCCCGATCCGCCACAGCACGTTGGTCACCGCCGAGGCCACACCCCGCTCGGGCTCGGCGCTCTCACCCGCCGCCACGGTGATGATCTCCACCCCGCCGAAGGCGAACAGCACCACGACCGTGGCCGCCAGCACCGCCACCCACCCCTGGGGCGCGAACCCGCCGTGCTCCCACAGGTTGGAGACCCCCGACCCGTCCGAGCCGCTCCACAGCCCCAGCGCCCACAACCCGCCGATCAGCAGGAACGCCACGATCGTGGCCACCTTGACCAGGGAGAAGAACGACTCGGTCTCGGCGAAGAAACGCACCGACACCAGGTTGGCGACCGTCATCGACAACAGCACCAGCAGCGCCAGTGCCCACCCGGGCACCCCCGGCACCCACCGGCCCAGGATCGCCGCCCCGGCCACCGACTCCGCGGCCACCAGCACCGCGTACATCCACCAGTACACCCAGCCGATCGTGAACCCCGCCCAGGGGCCGAACGCCAACCGGGCGTAGTCGGAGAACGAACCCCCCGCGGGGACCGCCACCACCATCTCGCCCAGGGCGCGCAAGGTGAGGAACACCAGGGCGCCGGCCAGTACGTAGGACACCACCGCCGCCGGCCCCGCCATCCGGATGACCGCACCGGAGCCGATGAACAGCCCCGCGCCCACCGACCCGCCGATCGCGATCAGCGCCATGTGGCGCCGCCTCAGCGAGTGCGCCAGCCCCGCGCCCGTGTCGCCTGTCTCCTTGGCCGCCCCACCGGGCGGCGTCACACTGCTCGTCACCAGCCCCACACTAGGAGCAGCACCGGCCCCCCACGTGCACCGACCCCACAATAAACAGCCCATGACCCCACGAATGTGGTCGGCGCGACACCCCCGCCCCCGCCGCCCGGGGGAGCGGCCCCACCCGCCTCACCCCCCGGAGGGAGGCGCACCACCACCCGCCTGTGCCACGATCACCCACGTGCGCCACCTCACCCCGCTCCTGCACCCGCTCACCAGCGCCCACACCTACCGCCGCTGGGCCCACCTCGTCATCGGCGGCGCGCTCCTGACCCCCTACGCCATGGCCGCCCTCGTCCTGGCCTCGCTCCTGGCCCAGAACGGCCGCACCGTCGACGTGGGTGCATCCCCCGGCCCCGCCGTCTGGGTCCTGACCGCCGCCCTGGCCCTGACCGCCGTCGCCGCCACCGCCCGCATCCCCGGCGTGCGCAACGCCCAGATCCACCTGGCCCGCGCCCTGCTGCGCGGACCCCTCACCGAGCGGCCCGCACCCGCCGCCACTTGGCGCAGCACCGCCCGCACCAGCGCCTTCCTGTGCCTGCACATGGTCCTGGGCCTGGCCGTGTGCCTGCTCACCATGACCGCCCTCACCGAAGCCGCCCTCCTGGCCGCCGCGCCCCTGGCCCCCGGCCCCCACACCACCGCCCAGGGCCCCCTGACCTTCACCGGCCACGGAGAACTCACCCGCACCCAGCTCCTGGCCGCCCCCCTGCTGGGCCTGCTCCTGCTCGCCGCCCTCCTCTACACCGTCGCCCTGGCCGGCCACCTGCTCGCCCTGGCCGCACCCCGCCTGCTGGGCCCCTCGCCCACCGAACGCCTGGCCGCCGCCCAGGCCCACGCCCACACCCTCGCCGAACGCAACCGCCTGGCCCGCGAACTCCACGACTCCCTGGGCCACGCCCTGTCCGTGGTCACCCTCCAGGCCGCCACCGCCGCACGCCTGCTCGACACCGACCCCGAGTTCGCCCGCCAGGCCCTCACCCACATCGCCGACCAGGCCCGCACCGCCACCGCCGACCTCGACCACGCCCTGGGCCTGCTGCGCGAGGACACCGCCGCCCCCCGCACCACACCCCCCGACCTGACCCACCTGCCCCACCTGGCCCACGCCACCCAGCACACCGGCACCGACCTGACCTGCCACGTCAGCGGCGACCCCGCCCGCGTCCCCGCCCTGCTCTCCCGCGAGACCTACCGCATCAGCCAGGAGGCCCTCACCAACGCCCTGCGCCACGCCCCCGGCCAACCCCTCACCCTGCGCCTGCAGACCACACCCACCAGCCTCACCCTCACCGTCACCAACCCCCTGCCCCCCACCCGCACCCTCCGCCGCCCCCGCGGCGGACGCGGCATCACCGGCATGCGCGAACGCGCCCACCTGCTCGGCGGCACCCTCACCGCCCGCCCCCACGACCGCACCTGGCAGCTCACCCTGCACCTGACATGGAAAGAACAACCGTGATCGGCATCAACCTGGTCGACGACGAAGCACTCATCCGCGCCGGCCTGGCCGCCCTCATCGACGCCGAACCCGACATGGAGGTCACCGGCCAGGCCGCCGACGGCTCCGAGGTCCCCGACCTCGTGCGCCGCACCCGCCCCGACCTGGTCCTGATGGACGTGCGCATGCCCCACCTGGACGGCATCCAGGCCACCCGCACCCTGCACACCACCCTCACCGACCCGCCCCGCGTCATCGTCCTCACCACCTTCGACAACGACGACCACGTCTGGGACGCCCTGCGCGCCGGAGCCGTCGGCTTCCTCCTCAAGCGCACCCCGCCCGAGGACATCCTCGCCGCCCTGCGCATCGCCCACCGCGGCCAGACCCTGCTCTTCCCCACCGCCCTGCGCCACCTGGCCGCCACCCGGCCCGCCGCCCCCACCCCCGCCGCACGCGCGGTCGCCACCCTCACCGAACGCGAATCCCAGACCCTCACCCTCATGGCCCAGGGCATGACCAACGCCGAGATCGCCGACCGCCTCTTCCTGGGGGTGCAGACCGTCAAGACCCACGTCTCCAACACCCTCACCAAACTCGGCGCCCGCGACCGCACCCAAGCCGTCATCGCCGCCTACGACGCCGGACTCATCCGCCCCAACACCGGCCCCTGACCCCGCCCGACACCACGACACACCCACCCTTGCGCAAACACAGGGTGATAACACTGCTACGTTCAGTCATCAAAAGGTTCTGGACGCGACAGCCACACGGGGGAAGCATGCCAACCGCGTCAGCGATCGACATCGACCACATCAGCAGCCTGTACCGCACCCACCGCGACGACCTCGCCCGCGTACGCGACCAGATGCGCGCCCACCACCAGGCCGCCGACCCCCCCATGACCCCCCAACTCGACGACATCGAAGCAGAGATCACCTACCTGCTCCTGCGCGAACACACCCCCGCCCACACCGTCGAGATCGGCACCTACTACGGCTGGTCCACCACCTGGATCCTGTCCGCCCTGCGCGACAACGGCACCGGCCACCTCTACTCCTTCGACATCATCGACCACGCCCCCCGCCACGTCCCCCCACACCTGGCCCAGAACCGGTGGACCTTCACCAAGGGCGACGTACGCGCCAAGATCGCCCACATCCCCTCCGACACCGACTACCTGTTCATCGACGCCGCCCACAACGGCTGGTTCGCCCGCTGGTACCTGCACCACCTCCTGCCCGCCCTGCCCGCCCACATCCCCGTCAGCATCCACGACGTCTTCCACCAACGCCACGCCCTGCCCTTCACCGAAGGCGCCATCGTCCTCAAATGGCTCACCACCAACACCACCCCCTTCTTCACCGCCTCCAGCGCCCGCGCACCCCACACCCACCAGGCCATCCAGGACCTCAAACGCGAACTCGGCCTGGACGAACCCGTCCGCACCGGCCACCACAACCCCATGATCTACTTCCGCCTCCCCGTCCTGCCCGGCCACAACCCCCACCCCCACCGCCCACCCCAGCAACGCCCCGCCCCCCACGAACAGACCGAACCCCACCCCTCCGACAGCCCCTGACCCCGCACACGAAAAAACGGGGGGCGGGCCACCGGCCCACCCCCCGCACACCCCCGCTCACCCCGCCCCGTCGGCCTCCACCGCCCGCGGCGAACCCCCACCACCCTCCACAGCCCGCTCACGCACCGCCACCACATCCGCCGCATCGGCCACGATCCGCGAGAAGTTCACCGGCTGGTCCAGACTCACCATGTGCCCAGCCCGCGGCACATTCACCAACCGCCCGTCCGCACACGCGTCGAAGAACTGCTTCTCATGGATCCGGAAATGGTCCCGCGCACCGTTGATCAACCACACCGGCCCCTTGTACGAGGCCAGCGCCGACAACGGATCCATCTCCGAGACCGCGTCGATCACCGCCGTGGCCGCCTCCACCGCCAGACCGCCGTCCAACACCGCCTCCGCCGCACCATCACGCAACGTCAACCGGTGGAACCGCTCATTGAGCGTCGCCCCCTTGTCCGGCAGCCGATCCATCAGCACCGCCGGAATCCGGTACACCTGCGCCAACGACTGCGCCGGCTTGGCCGTACAACTCGCCGCCACCAGCCCCGCCACACGACCCGGCGCCGCACCCGCAGCCGCGATCGACACGAAACCGCCCAGACTCAACCCCACCAGCAGAGCCCGACCGCCCACACCGTCGATCGCCTCCAGCACCGTGTCCACCGCACGCCCCAGCGAGAACTCCTCACCCCGCCGCGACCCGTGCCCGGGAAGATCAGGGGCCACCACCGTGCACCCCTGCCCCTCCAACAACTCCACCTGCGGACGCCACATACTCCCCGACACCCGCAGACCATGCACCAGAACGATCGGCACACCCATGACCCGTCCCCTTCCCTACGCCCGGTACCGCACCGTCACCGGCGCATGGTCGGACCACCGGGCCCCGTGCTCGGCCGCCCGCTCCACCCGGGCCGACTCCGCCCGCACCGCCAACCCCGGCGTGCACACCTGATAGTCGATACGCCACCCCGTGTCGTTGTCGAAGGCCCGCCCCCGGTAGGACCACCACGAGTACGGCCCCTCCTGATCGGGGTGCAGCGCCCGCACCACGTCCACATAACCGGCCTCATCGAAGACCCGCCCCAACCACTCCCGCTCCTGGGGCAGGAACCCCGCACTCTTCCTGTTCCCCCGCCAGTTCCTCAGATCCGCCTCGGTGTGCGCGATGTTCCAGTCACCGCACACCACCAGATCGCGCCCCTGCCCCTCCACCTCCTTGCGCCGCCGCACCAGATACGGCAGGAACGCCTCCATGAAACGCTCCTTCTCCTCCTGACGCGGGGTGCCCACCTCACCCGAGGGCAGGTACAGGCTCGCCACCGTCACCGCCCCCAGATCCACCTCCACATACCGGCCCGACCCCTCGAACTCGGCCTCACCGAACCCCACACGCACAGCATCGGGCTCCACACGCGAATACACCGCCACACCGGCCCGCCCCTTGGCCTGCGCCGGAACCAACACCACATGCCACCCCTGCGGCGCCACCACCTCCTGCGGCAACTGGGAGGCCTCGGCCCGCGTCTCCTGCACACACACCACATCGGCCTCGGTGGCCGACAACCAGGACACGAAACCCGGATCCTTCTTCGCGGCGGCCCGCAGGCCGTTGACGTTCACGGTGGACACAACGAAAGTCGACTGATTCACGCCCACAGAGTAGCCACCCCCGCACCCCCGCAGCTCCCCTGCGCCCACTCACCCCACCACCTCACCACCCCCCAACCGCCGCAACACCCCATAGGTACGGTTGGCCCCCGCCGCCTCCCGCTGCGCACGGTCCGTCACCTGGATGTAGGCCTGCGACGACGACAACGACGCATGCCCCAGCAAACGCATGATCTCGGTGACCGACGCCCCGTCCTCCGCCAACCGCGTCGCGAACGTGTGCCGCAACGCGTGCACCAGCGTCCCCCGCGCCACCCGGTCGTGCACACCCGCATGCCTGTAGCACTGCTTGACCAGGTACTGCAGCCCACCCCGGCGCAACCCCTCACCCCGGTTGTCCACCAACAACGGATCCGACCCCCGCACCACCCCGAACCGCGCCCGCCGCGACTCCAGATAGGCCTCCAACAACACCTCCAACGGCACCTCGATGGGCAGCGACCTCTCCCCACCGCCCTTGCCCACCACCCGGATACGCCGCTCCCCGGCACGGCCCCCCACCGACTCCACCCGCAACGACAGCATCTCCGCCGAACGCATCCCCGTCAGCAGCGCCAGCGCCAACACCGCCAGATCCCGCTCCGGCCACGGATCCCGCGCCTTGCGCGCCCCCCGCGCCAACGCCTCCAACAACCGCTCGGGGGTGTCCTCACCCATCAGCGGCTTGGGCACCGAGGGCCGCACCCGCGGCCGCGGCACCGCCGACATCGGATTGCCCGCCACCACCCGCTCCGACACCCAGAACGCGAAGAACCCGTTCCACGTCGACCACGCCCGCAGCACACTGGAGGCCGCACGCTCGGCCGCGAACTCCGCGAACGCCCCCCGCAGCACCGTCGCATCCAGGTCCGACCACACCACCGCACCCGGATCCACACCCCGCACCCGGCCCACACACGCCAACACCCCCAGCAGGTCACGCCGGTAGGCGGCCACCGTGTGGGGGGAGGGCTTGGCGGCACGCCGCGCCACCAGGTACTGCTCCACGGCCTCGACCACGGACCCCTGTTCAACATCCATGACCACAGCATCCCCGATACCGCGGGCACTTCCACCCCCGCACCCCGGGTGTCCGCACCCGTTCCACACCCCCGCCTTCCGCCCCGGCGGGGGAGCGGGGGAGCGGCCCACCACCTCCCGCACCCCCGCCCACGGCACAGAAAACGGGGGCACAGGAAAAAACCCCGCACCCCCGCAGAACCCGCCTCACCCCCCGCCCACCACCTCCCGCACCCCCCGCGCCACCTCCACGTCCTCACGCGCGTGCACCACCAACGTCCGCACCGCAGCCCCCGCAGCACTCACCTCACCCTCCACACCCACACCCTCGTTCGCCCCCGCATCCACCTCCACACCCAAGAACCCCAACCCCTCCGCCACACGGGCCCGCACCAGCGCCGACCCCTCACCCACACCACCGGTGAACACCAACGCGTCCAACCCGCCCAACGACGCCGCCATCGCCGCCACCCCCGCACGCAACCGGTGCACATACACCCCCGCCGCCAGCACCGCCTCCGCGTCCACACGCCCCAACACCTCACGCATGTCCGCCGACCCCGCCAACGCCAACACCCCCGACTCGTGCTCCAACGCCTCCGCGATCTCCTCCACCGCCAACCCCGCATGCTGGTGCAGCCACAACACCATCCCCGGATCCACACTCCCCGACCGCGTCGCCATCACCAGCCCCTCCAACGGCGTGAACCCCATCGTCGTATCCACACCACGCCCCTCCAGCACCGCCGCCAACGACGCCCCCGCCCCCAGATGCGCCGTCACCACACGCCGCACACCACCGGCCACCTCCACCGCCCGACGCCACGCATACGCGTGCGAGAGCCCGTGGAACCCGAACCGCCGCACCCCCCACTCACGCCGCCACCGCTCCGGCACCGCATACGTCGACGCCTCCTGCGGCATCCCCGCGTGAAAGGCCGTGTCGAAACACGCCACCGCCGGCAGCCCCGGCAGCACCCCCTCGACCGCCTCGATCCCCGCCAACGACTTGGGCTGGTGCAACGGCGCCAGATCCCCCAACGCCCTCAACCGCCCCACCACCCGCGCATCCAACCGCACCGGCGACACGAACTCGCGCCCCCCGTGCACCACCCGGTGCCCCACCGCCTCCACCGCCGGAAACCCCTCCAACACCGCCCGCACCGCACCCCGGTCCCACACACCGCGCCGCACCGGCACCGACTCCGACGCCAACACCTCCTCCCGCGGCCCCACCACACTCAACTTCAGACTCGAGGACCCCGCGTTGACCACCAGAACACGCATCAGTACGGCCACACCCACTCACGCACCTCCACCGGATCCTCACCGAACTCCCGCGTGTACGCCCGGTGCCGCAGACGCTCGTCCACCATCCGCTGACGCACCCCCGCCGCACGCCCGCCCAACCCCGCAACCCGGTCGATCACATCCATCACCAGGTGGAACCGGTCCAGGTCGTTGAGCATCACCATGTCGAACGGCGTCGTCGTGGTGCCCTCCTCCCTGTACCCGCGCACATGCAGGTCCCCGTGCCCCGCACGCCGGTACGCCAGCCGGTGCACCAGCCACGGATACCCGTGGAACGCGAAGACCACCGGCGTGCCCACCGGGAACAGCGCCTCGTACTCCGCATCGGGCAACCCGTGCGGATGCGCGCTCGGCGGCTGCAACCTCATCAGGTCCACCACATTGACCACCCGCACCCGCAACTCCGGGAACAGCTGCCGCAACAGGTCCGCCGCCGCCAGCGTCTCCAACGTCGGCACATCACCCGCACACGCCAACACCACGTCCGGATCCTCACCCGCGCCCGTGCTCGCCCACTCCCAGATCCCGATCCCGCGCGTACAGTGCGCCACCGCCTCCTCCACCGACAAGAAGTCCAGAGCAGGCTGCTTGCCCGCCACCACCACGTTCACGTAGTCCCGCGAACGCAGACAGTGGTCGGCCACCGACAACAACGTGTTCGCGTCCGGCGGCAGATACACCCGCACCACCTCCGCCGGCTTGTTCAGCACCACATCCAGAAACCCCGGATCCTGATGCGTGAAACCGTTGTGGTCCTGACGCCACACATGCGACGTCAACAGATAGTTCAACGACGCGATCGGCCGCCGCCACGGCAGCCCCCGCGTCACCTTCAACCACTTCGCATGCTGGTTGAACATCGCATCCACGATGTGCACGAACGCCTCGTAGCAGTTGAACAACCCGTGCCGCCCCGTCAGCAGGTACCCCTCCAACCACCCCTGGCACAGGTGCTCACTGAGCACCTCCATCACACGCCCGTGCCGCCCCAGGTGCTCGTCCGAGGCCAGCACCTGCGCCTGCCACACCTTGTCCGAGGCCTCCAACACCGGCGCCAACCGGTTCGACGCCGTCTCGTCCGGCCCCATGATCCGGAACGAGTCCGGGTTGCGGCGCAGCACATCACGCAGGAAGTGCCCCAGCACCCGCGTCGCCTCACTGCTCTGCTTGCCGTTCCCCGACACCCGCACCCCGTACTCGCGAAAGTCCGGCACCACCAGGTCCCGCAACAGCGACCCGCCGTTGGCATGCGGATTCGCACTCATCCGCCGCGCCCCCGCCGGCGCCCACTCCCGCACCTCCGCCACCGGGGCCCCTGACCCCCCGAACAACTCCTCCGGCCGGTAGGAGCGCATCCACTCCTGCAGCATCCGCCGGTGCTCGGCGTTGGCACGCACCTGCCCCATCGGCACCTGGTGCGAGCGCCACGTCCCCTCCACCGCCACCCCGTCGACCTCCCGCGGCCCCGTCCACCCCTTGGGCGAACGCAGCACCACCATCGGCCACACCGGACGCCCCTCCAGACCCGAGGACCGCGCCACCCGCTGGATCCGCGCGATCTCCTCCAACGCCTCGTCCAGCACCTGCGCCATACGACGGTGCATGTACACCGGATCATCACCGGCGACCACCAGCGGCCGGTACCCGAACCCCTCCAACTGCTTGAGGAGCTCCTCCTCCGGGATCCGCGCCAACACCGTCGGATTCGCGATCTTGTACCCGTTCAGGTGCAGGATCGGCAGCACCGCCCCGTCCCGCACCGGGTCCAGGAACTTGTTGGAATGCCAGCTGCCCGCCAACGGCCCCGTCTCGGCCTCACCGTCACCCACCACGCACGAGACCACCAGATCCGGATTGTCGAAGGCCGCACCGAACGCGTGCACCAGCGAATACCCCAGCTCACCGCCCTCATGGATCGACCCCGGCGTCTCCGGCGCCACATGACTGGGCACACCCCCCGGAAACGAGAACTGGCGGAACAACCGCCGCATCCCCTCCTCGTCCCGCGTGATGTGCGGATACACCTCGGTGTAACCGCCCTCCAACCACGCGTTCGCCACCGCCGCCGGCCCCCCGTGCCCCGGACCCATCACGTAGACCATGTCCAGGTCGCGCTCCCTGATCACCCGGTTCAGGTGCGCGTAACAGAAGTTCAGCCCCGGGGTGGTGCCCCAGTGCCCCAGCAGCCGCGGCTTGATGTGCTCGGGCCGCAACTCCTCCCGCAGCAGAGGATTGTCCAGCAGGTAGATCTGCCCCACCGACAGGTAGTTCGCCGCACGCCAGTACGCGTCGACACGCCGCAACTCGTCATGGTCAAGGGCCATACCGTGTGCCTCCCCACAAGGCGGTGCCGTGAGCGGCCGGGGCGGACCCACGGCCTCCGGGACAGGACCCGCCCGCCACCCGCGCACCGGACGGACACGCCGCGAACCCACCGGCGCCCCGGCGCCACCACCCGCTCAGATCTCCTGGCAGCGCCTGCCCAGATACCGGACCGGGAAACGCCCGCCGCATGCACCTGTACGAGGACACCCTGACCGTCAGGAAGGCGTTCGACGCCGGCCGAGCACAGAGCACCAGGACCCCCACGGCAGGGGAGGGGCCGCGCCGGGAACCCGGTGCCGCACACGGTCCTCCGCGTGCGGCACCGGCAGAGGAGGGGGCCGCGCCCCGGGGAAGGGCCCGACCGGGGCAGGAGCTGCCCCGGCCTCACCCCCGCCAGGCCCGCGTGGCCGCCGACTGGGCACGGCGCACCCCCGTGGTGGGGGAGAGGGGCCTCCACTCCTCCCAGAACGCGGCCACCTCCTCGCAGCGGCGCACCATCCACGCGTGGCGCTCGGCCCACGCCGGACGCACCCCGTACGCGGCGAAGAACGCCTCCAGCGCCCCGACCTCGCCCGGATGGTAGGTGCGCACCACCCACTCACACCAGGCAAGGTCCTCCACCGGCGCCCCCGGGTGCGCCCACTCCCAGTCCAGGACGGCCGCCACCCTCCCGCCGCAGGGCTCCATCAGGACGTTGTTGGGACCGAAGTCCCCGTGCACGAACACCTGCCCCGGCAGCGGCCCGGGACCGGGAAGCAGCGCGGGGTCCAGGGCGTGCACCAGGCGCAGCACCCGCCCGCAGGCGGCCATGACCTGCTCGGCGCACCCGCGCGCCCACAGGTCCTTGGCATGGACGGCCTCGACGAACGCGGTGCGCAGGGGCGGGACCGTTCCCCCAAGGCCCTCGGAACCGCGGCCGTCGGCGCCCGGCGCGGGGTCCAGGAGCGCGGGAACGGGCACCGAACCGGCAGCGGCGCGCAGGGCGAGGGCCTCGGTGTCCCGGCGCCGCGCGGCGCCGGGGCCGAGGTGGTGTTTGACCACGACGCCGCCACTCCTTCGGGTGTCGTTGGTGTAACTGTTCGTGAGTCCTGTCATGGGTGGCTCCTGTGGCGGGGGAGGGGCGGCCGCGGTGCGACCTGACGGCCGAGTGCGCGGGAAGGGCGGGGGAGGCGGGACCGGGGTCCGGGCCCGCGCGGCGCCGGGGTTGCGGGCGGGGGCTCGGGGAACGCGGAGGGGACAGGGGCCGGTCGAGGCGACGAGGGGGTGGGGGCCGGTCGAGGCGACGGCCGACCAGGAGATCACCACAAACCACTCAGGTGTCTGCAAAGTTCACCAAAATCATGCATAACACGGTTTATGCATCAAACATGGAGAGATCGGGCTCGGCCTTGCGGGGGACGGCCTCCAAAACCTGCACACCGGGGCCTGCACGCGGGGCCGCTCGACCCCAGGACACCGCACCGCCAGGACCTCCCGACACCCGGAGCACCGCACCGGGCGGCCCCGGGGGCGTCGACGCCCTGACCCGCGGCCGACCCCGGACCGGGCCGGCCGTCCACAGGCCCCGAACGACCCTTGCCGCACACCCAACGACCTGCGGATACTGGGATTCGGGGGCGGCACGCCCCGGCAACGAGGCCGCAGGCGCCCCCGGATCCACGCTAACCCGCCACGCCGCGCCCGCACCAGACCGGCACAGGACCTGTGGACGGACGACAGCCCGGAGAGTTCGCCCCGGAGCACCCGGCGCACCGACGGCGACGCCCAGCGCCCACGGGCCCGATACGCCGCCGCCGCGCCGACGCGAGGCGAGCGCACACGGCCCGCCCGGCGCAGCGGCGGCCGGAAACGCGGAAAGCCCGCACACGCGGGCATTCCAACCCCTTCCCGCTACCCTGCCCATATCGCCGATAATGCACATTATGTCAAGTCAGAGCTCTCGAGCCCCCGTCGGGGCGGAGTCACCCGGCCCATGGCGAGTTCGAATGAGCCGCCCCCACCGATCCCGGTCCCCTGCCGCACCACCGCCCCGCGCCCGGCCGACCCCGCCCCCACGACGCCCGCCGCCCCCGGCCCGCTCGCCGGAACCGCCGGCCCCGCACACCGCCCGCACCCGCCGAACTCCCGCCCCCCACACCGCACCAACAGACGCACAAAACCCGACAAGCTCGGCCGTTCACTCCCACCACCACGCACACACCACCTATTCTGCGCACATGCTCATCCGAACCCTGTGCCGCAGCTGCCTGGGCAGCGGTACACGCGTGGCACTCCTGGCCCACCTCACCCTCACCGGCCCCGACTCCCCCGCCCACACACACGACCCCGACCACCCCGCACCCGACCTCGGGGACCAGGCCCTGGCACCGCACCCCTGCCCCCACTGCGACGGCACCGGCCACCACCTGCTCGCCGCCACCACACGCCCCCCGCCCCCGAAAAACGCGATTTAACCACCCACCGGATACCGACATGTATACGTAACCACCGGGCACGCCCCACGAAACACCCCGACACCAGCCTCCTAGGTGCACCCCCACCCCCGACCCCCTAGGAGATGGGCACACGTGGCACGCACCCGCCCGCGCACAACACCCCTGGCCGCCACCGCACTCGCCCTGGCCCTGACCGCCACCGCCTGCGCCCCCGCCGGAACCGGAACCGACGACGACACCGTCACCGTCGGCCTGCTCCACTCACTCTCGGGCACCATGGCCATCAGCGAGGTCACCGTCCACGACGCCGTCCAACTCGCCATCGACGAGATCAACGCCGACGGCGGCGTCCTGGGACGCCAGATCGAACCCATCGTCGAGGACGGCGCCTCCGACGAGGCCACCTTCGCCGAACGCGCCCAAAAACTCCTCCAGTCCGACGGCGTCGCCACCGTCTTCGGCGGCTGGACCTCCGCCTCCCGCAAGGCGATGCTCCCCGTCTTCGAACGCAACGACGGCCTGCTGTGGTACCCGGTCCAGTACGAAGGCCTCGAAGCCTCCCCCAACATCGTCTACACCGGCGCCACCACCAACCAGCAGATCATCCCCGCCCTGGACTACCTGCGCGAAGAAGGCCACACCAGCCTCTACCTCGTCGGCTCCGACTACGTCTTCCCGCGCACCGCCAACCAGATCATCACCGCCTACGCCCAGGCCCACGACATGGACGTCATCGCCCAGGAGTACACACCCCTGGGCCACACCGAGTACTCCACCATCACCGACGACATCGCCCGCACCGCACCCGACGCCGTCTTCAACACCCTCAACGGCGACTCCAACGTCAGCTTCTTCCAACAGCTGCGCTCGGCCGGGGTCAGCGCCCAGGACACCCCCGTCCTGAGCGTCAGCGTCGCCGAGGAGGAGATCGAGGGCATCGGCGCCGACAACATCACCGGCCACCTCACCGCCTGGAACTACTACCAGAGCACCCCCACCGACACCAACACCGGTTTCGTCGAGGCCTTCACCGACGCCTACGGCGAAGAACGGGTCACCTCCGACCCCATGCAGTCCGCCTACAACGCCGTCCACCTGTGGAGGGCCGCCGTCGAGGTAGCCGGCAGCTTCGAGGTCGCCGACGTCCGCCAGGCCCTGGACGGCACCACCTTCGAAGCCCCCGAAGGCACCATCACCATCGACGGCGCCACCCAGCACGTCGTCAAGACGGCCCGCATCGGCCAGGTCAACGACCAGGGCCTCATCGACGAGATCTGGTCCTCCCCCCAGCCCATCACCCCCGACCCCTACCTCGAAGGCTACGACTGGGCCGCCGCCCTCACCGGCTGAGACCACCGCACGGCGGCCGGGCCCCGACCCCCGCGGGCCCGCCCCGGCCGTCCCCGACCCCACAAGGAGCCGCGGTGGACGCCCTCGTCAACCAACTCCCCACCGGACTGGCCATCGGCGCCGTCCTCCTCCTGGCCGCCCTGGGCCTGAACTTCACCTTCGGCCAGATGGGCGTCATCAACATGGCCCACGGCGAATTCATCATGGTCGGCGCCTACACCGCCTACGTCCTGCACGCCTGGGCCGGCCTGGACCCCACCTGGTCCCTCATCGCCGCCCTCCCCCTGGCCTTCACCCTCACCGGCACCCTGGGCTGGCTCCTCGAACTCGGCCTCATCCGCCACTTCTACGGGCGCCCCCTGGACACCCTCCTGCTCACCTTCGGCATCGGCATGATCCTCCAACAGGCCGCACGCGACACCTTCGGCGCACCCAACGTCGACGTCCCCGCACCCGGCTGGCTCACCGACGGCACCACCCTGCCCGGCGGCATCCGCCTGCACCACTCACGCCTGTTCATCCTCGCCCTGGCCCTGGTCTGCGTCCTGGCCATCGCCCACTACCTGCACCGCACCCACCAGGGGCGCCAGATGCGCGCCGTCATCCACAACCGCGACCTGGCCGGCGTCAGCGGCATCAACACCCGCAAGGTCGACGCCACCACCTTCTTCATCGGCTCCGGCCTGGCCGGTGTCGCCGGGGTCGCCCTCACCCTCATCGGACCCACCGGCCCCACCCTGGGCGCCAACTACATCGTCGACGCGTTCCTCGTCGTGGTCATCGGCGGCCTGGGCCGGCTCCGCGGCACCGTCCTGGCCGCCTTCGCCCTGGGCATACTCAACGCCACCGCCCAGGCCTGGACCGACGCCTCCCTGGCCAAACTCCTCGTCTTCGCCGCCATCATCGCCTTCCTCCAGGCCCGCCCCCAGGGACTGTTCACCGTCAAGACAAGAGCGCTGACATGACCCCCACCCCCGCGCCCGGGCGGCGCACACCCCTGGCCCGCCTGCGCGGCCCCGCCACCTTCCTCGCCCTGCTCGCCGCCGCCCTGCTGCTCCTCCCCCACCTCCTCGAACCCTTCCGCCTCAACCTCCTCACCCAGTACCTGTGCTACTCCATCGTCGCCCTGGGCATCGCCCTGGCCTGGGGCCGCGGCGGCATGCTCACCCTCGGCCACGGCGTCTACTTCGGCCTGGGCGCCTACGCCATGGCCATCCACCTGACCCTGGCCGCCACCGCCGCCGACCCCCTCACCCGCGGCCGACTCCCCCAGTTCATGGCCTGGTCCGGGCGCACCGAACTCCCCTGGTTCTGGCAGGCCCTCACCCACCCCGCCGCCGCCGTCACGGCCGCACTGCTCCTGCCCGCCGCCCTGGCCACCCTCCTGGGCTGGTCCGTGTTCCGCCAACGCGTACGCGGCGCCTACTTCGCCCTCCTCAACCAGGCCCTGGCCGCCGCCTTCGTCATCCTCCTCATCGGCCAACAACACCTCACCGGCGGCTCCAACGGACTCACCGACTTCCCCGTCTTCGCCGGCCACAGCCTCTACACCCCCACCGCCCAGACCACCCTCTACACCCTCACCGTCCTGACCCTGGCCGCCACCTACCTGCTCCTGCGCCACCTCACCCACAGCCGCTACGGCAGACTCCTCATCGCCATCCGCGACGGCGAGGACCGCGTCCGCTACCTCGGCTACGACCCCACCTGGGCCAAAACCCTCGCCTACGCCCTCTCCGCCACCGCCGCCGGCGCCGCCGGAGCACTCTTCGTCCCCGTCATGGGCATCATCTCCCCCACCCTCATCGGCGTCGTCCCCTCGATCATGATGGTCCTGGCCGTGGCCATCGGCGGCCGCCACTCCCTCGCCGGAGCCGCCGCCGGAGCACTCATCATGAACACCGCCCAGACCACCTTCTCCGAAACCTTCACCGGAGGCTGGACCTACCTCCAGGGCGCCCTGTTCGTCGTCGTCATCGCCCTGGCCCCCCACGGCCTGGCCGGACTCGCCCACACCGCCCGAGCCGCCCTGCGCCGCCCACGCACCCCCGCGCCCGCCCAGGAGACCGCCACCGCCGGGAGCACCCCATGACCCTGCTCGACATCCGCGACCTCACCGTCACCTTCGGCGCCTTCACCGCCCTGGACCACATCGACCTCACCCTCGACCACGGCGAACTCCGCTTCCTCATCGGCCCCAACGGCGCCGGAAAAACCACCCTCATCGACACCATCACCGGCCGCACCCGCCCCACCAGCGGCACCATCACCTTCAACGGCCACACCCTCAACAAACGCAGCGAACACCACATCGTCCGCGCCGGCATCGGCCGCACCTTCCAGACCAGCGTCGTCTTCGAACACCTCACCGTCGCCGACAACGTCGACCTGGCCGCGTCCTTCCGCCTGCGCCCCTGGCAACTCCTGCGCCGCCCGCGCACCCCCCACCCCGAGGTCCCCGACCTCCTCGAACGCGTCGGCCTGACCCCCCACACCCACGCCCTCGCCGGCACCCTCTCCCACGGCCAACGCCAATGGCTGGAGATCGCCATGCTCCTGGCCCAACACCCCAGGCTCCTCCTGCTGGACGAACCCGTCGCCGGCATGAGCGCCGCAGAGCGCACCCGCACCGGCGAACTCCTCACCCGGATCGCCGCCGACCACACCGTCGTCGTCATCGAACACGACATGGACTTCCTGCGCCGCTACGCCCGCCAGGTCACCGTCCTGCACGAAGGACGCATCCTCACCCACGGCGACCTGGCCACCGTCCAGAACGACCCCCGCGTCCAAGAGGTCTACCTCGGCCGCACCCCCCAGGAGACCCGCCCGTGAACACCCCCCACCTGAGCATCCACGGCCTCCACGCCGGCTACGGGCGCGCCCGCGTCCTGTTCGACATCGACCTCACCATCGACACCGGCACCATCGCCTGCGTCATGGGCCGCAACGGCGTCGGAAAAACCACCCTCCTCAACACCATCGCCGGACTCCTCACCCCCACCGCCGGCACCATCACCCACAACGGCACCGACATCACCCGCCACCCCCCGCACACCCGCACCCGCAACGGCCTCGCCTACGCCCCCCAGGGCCACGCCACCTTCGCCCCCCTCACCGTCGCCGACAACCTCCACCTCGCCCACCGGGCCACACGACGAGGCGGCCCCGAACTCATCGACGCCGCCCTGGACCGCTTCCCCCGCCTCCAACCCCTCCTGCACCGCCGCGCCGGACTCCTGTCCGGAGGCCAGGCCCAACAACTCGCCATCGCCCGCGCCCTGGTCACCGACCCCACCCTGCTCATCCTCGACGAACCCACCGAAGGCATCCAGCCCTCCATCGTCGCCGAGATCGAACAGGCCGTCACCGACATCGCCGCCCAGGGCATCACCGTCCTGCTCGTCGAGCAGTACCTCGACCTGGCCCTGCGCCTGGCCGACACCGTCACCGTCATCGACGCGGGCCGCATCGTCCACAGCGGCGACCGCGCCGACCTCACCGACGACACCGCCCACGCCCTCATGGCCATCTGAGAACCCCAAACCGGACTTTCCCCAGCCTTTCCCACCAACGGGTTCACCACCCCGCCCCACCGTGATCGACTCGGCGACGGTGCGCCCCACCCGGCGCACCACACCCGAAACACCACGCACAAGGGGGCGCCACCCATGGGCCGCATCACCACACGCGACAACGTCGGGATCCACTACAAGGACTGGGGCAGCGGGCGCCCGGTCGTGTTCATCCACGGATGGCCGCTCAACGCCGACGCGTGGGAGGACCAGATGAAGTGGGTGGCCGACAACGGGTTCCGCGGCATCGCCCACGACCGGCGCGGGCACGGCCGCTCCGACCAGCCCTGGGACGGCTACGACTTCGACACCTTCGCCGACGACCTCGACGAGCTCATGAACCAGCTCGACCTGCAGGACACCACCCTGGTCGCGCACTCCATGGGAGGCGGCGAACTCGCCCGCTACATCGGCCGCCACGGCACCCGCAGGGTCCGCCAGGCGGTCCTGCTCTCCGCCGTCCCGCCCATCATGATCAAGTCCGACACCAACCCCGAAGGCGTCCCCGAGAACGTCCTCACCGGCATCAAGAACGGCATCCTCACCGAACGCTCCCAGTTCTGGAAGGACACCGCCGAGGGGTTCTTCGGCGCCAACCGCCCCGGCAACAAGGTCACCCAGGGCAACAAGGACGCCTTCTGGTTCATGGCCATGCACCAGTCCATCCAGGCCGGCGTCAAATGCGTCGACGCCTTCGGCTACACCGACTTCACCCAGGACCTGCGCAGCTTCGACGTCCCCACCCTGGTGGTGCACGGCGACGACGACCAGGTCGTCCCCATCGACGCCACCGGCCGCAAGTCCGCCAAGATCATCGCCGACGCCACACTCAAGGTGTACGAGGGCGGTTCCCACGGCATCGCCCTGGCCCCCGGCGACAAGGAGAAGTTCAACCGCGACCTGCTCGAGTTCCTCAAGAGCTGACAGGCC
>NZ_JBSHDN010000125.1:0-19217 GCF_053616335.1 Nocardiopsis sp. NPDC055824 | reverse complement strand
GTCCCGTCCCGGGACCGCCGCCGTCACCCCCCGGTCCGCGCCTCGGACCGTGCGCGCAGCCACCACGCGGCGCCGATCACCACCGTGAGCAGCACCCCGGCCACGGTCACCGGCACGCCCAGGTCGGCTCCCCCGCTCCCCACGAGCACCAGCGCCGCCGTCGCGGGAACCGCACCCGCCAACGTGCCCGCCGCGAAGGGCCACACGCCCGCCCGGGTCAGCCCGAGACCGTAGTTGACCGCCTGGTAGGGCACCACCGGCAACAGCCGCAGCTGGAGCACCGCCACGAACGCGTGACCGCCCACGAGGGCGTCCAGCCGTGCGCGGATGCCCGGGGGCAGTCGCCGTGCCACCGCGTCGCCCGCCACGTGCCGCGCCACCGCGAACTGGGCCAGGGCCGCGCACACACCGCCCGCCAGGGCCAGCACGAGGCCGAGGGGGAACCCGAACACCAGTCCCGCCAGGGCGTTCAGGGCCGGCCGGGGCACCAGAGCGAAGACGGCGACGACGTAGACGACCAGGTAGACCGCGGGGCCGGCCGCGCCCGCCTCCTCCACCCGGCTCCGCAGGGCGTCCGCCCCGGGCACGTGGAGCAGGGCGAACACCACCACCGCCGCCCAGGCCGCGAGCAACAGGAACCGCGACACCCGCACCCCGCGCCCGCCGCCCGTCCCCTCCCCCATCCCGGAAGCCTATGCGGCTCCGCGTCAGCGGCGCTCCAGGCGCGGGAACACCACCTGCTTCAGGATGATCGTGAGCGCCGCCACCGTGGGGATCGCCAGGAGCGCGCCGACGAGCCCCATCAGCGTCCCGCCGACCAGCGCGGCGGTGATGTTCGCGGTCGGCGCCACGTCCACCGCGTGGCGCATCACCCTCGGTGAGATCACGTAGCTCTCGATCTGCTGGTAGACCAGGAAGAACACCAGCGTGACCAGCCCCAGCAGCGGGCTCCCGAGGGCCACCGCCGCGGAGGCGGCCAGCGCGCCGATGGTGGTGCCCACCAGCGGGATGAGCGCGGTCACCGCCACCACGAGCGCCAGGGTGAGGGCGTAGGCCGAGCCGACCGCCCACAGGAAGAAGAACGCCACCACCCCGCCGAAGGCCGCCACCACCAGCTGGCCGGCGATGAACGCACCGATGCGCCGGACGATCTCGTCTCCGATCCGGCGCACCCCGTCGCGGTTGGAGCGGGGCACGAACCGGTAGGACACGTCCAGGATCCCCGGCAGCGACGCCATGAAGAACAGCGTCAGGATGAACACCGTGGACGTGGCGAACAGGGTGTTGAACACGACCTGGCCGACGCCGACCAGCCCTCCGAAGACCTGCTGCCCGAAATCGGGGGCCGTGACCAGGCCCTCGATCCGGTCCAGGACGTCGTAGCGCCGCTCCAGGTCCGCGAAGAACGGCGTGCGCCGGAGGCTGTCCACCGTGTCCGGAAGGTTCGCGGCGAAGCTCGCCGCCTGTGCGGTGAGCGGGGGCGCGATCGCCCAGACGAACACGGCGGCGAAGAGCACCATCGCCAGGCACACCGTGAGGACGGCCCCCCAGCGCGGCATGCGCGCGCGGTCGCGCAACCCCTCGATCACGGGGTTGAGCCCGACCGCGAGGAACAGCGCGACGAGGATGTACACCAGGACCGCGCGGACCCCGATCAGCGCCTCGACGAGGAGCCAGGCGGTGAGGACGCCCAGGGCGCCGACGAACCCGAGGAGGAAGTAGTTGGGGTGCCTCGGCCCGTCCCCGCCCGCGGGCAGTGCGGTCAGTCCGCTTCCGGGTGGCATGTCCCTGTCCCGACTACTCGGTCGTGTCGGGGATGCGGAAGGTGAAGACCGCACCGCCCAGCAGGTCGCTGTGCCCGGCCACGAGGCTGCCTCCGTGGGACTGGACGATCTCACGCGAGATGGCCAGACCGAGCCCGCTCCCGCCCGGGTCGCGCTCACGCGACTCCTTGAGCCGCGCGAACCGCTCGAAGATCCGTTCACGGTCCATGGAGGGGATCCCCGCCCCGTCGTCGTGGACCTCCACCACGGCCGCGTCACCGTCCCGCTCGACGACGATGTCGATCCTGGACCGCGCGTGGCGTTCGGCGTTGGCGACCAGGTTGGTGAGGACGCGGACCAGGCGGAGCCGGTTGACGGTCGCCCGGACGGGCCCGGAGGAGTGCATCCGCAGCGCGGGGTGGCGCCGCTCGTCGACGAACTCCTCCCTGATGAGCGCCTCCAGGTCCACCTCCTCCCGTTCGCGGGCCACGTCCTTGTCCAGGCGGGCGAGTTCGAGCAGGTCCGAGACGATGTTCTCCAGCCTCTCGGTGTCGGAGAGCAGGCCGGTGAGCAGCAGTTCGCGCGAGCGGGCGTCGGGGTCGGGGTCGGAGAGCTCGACCTCCAGCTTGGTGCGCATCCCGGCGATGGGGTTGCGCAGCTCGTGCGAGGCGTCGGAGACGAACCGCCTCTGCCGGGTGACCGCCTCGTCGAGCCGCGCCAGGCTCGCGTTGGCCGTGCGGGCCAGGTGGGCGATCTCGTCGTGGGTCCCGGGGACCGGGAGCCTGCGGTTCAGGTCGGTGACGGAGAGCATGTCGAGCTGGGCGCTGATCCTCTCCACGGGCCGCAGCGCACGCCCGACCCAGAACCAGATGACGGTCGCGGTGATCACGAGGAAGGCCACGGAGGTCCCCACCAGGACCGCCTCGACCAGGGACGTGCCCAGGATGCTGGGCGACCTCGCCGCCGCCAGGACCAGTACCTCGCCGTAGGCGGAGTCGGCGAGGCCGTACCCGACCACGAGCAGGCAGTCCCTGGGCTCGGGGCCCGCGATGTCGCCGCAGACGGTGGTCTGGAGGCGGAAGTCCCCCGGCTTCGGACGCTCGTCCGTCACCGGGGGCTTGCCCTCCATCGCGTCGGTGGCCGCGACCACTTCGCCCGTGTCCCAGTCGACGACCTGCACGCGCAGGACCGTCTCGCCGTCGGGGATCGGGCCCTGGTAGCGCTCGGTGGCGATCCGTTCGGAGACCCGGCGGGCCTCGTCGTCCGCCTGGTCCCTGATCTGGGTCAGCGAGATCTCCCGGATCAGGAAGCTGCTGAGGGAGAGCGACAGGCCGGTGATCAGGATCAGGGTGACCACGGCCCCGGTGGTGACCCTGGCACGGATCGACCGGGGGCGCAGTCGGCCCCACCCTCCCCGGCTTCCGTCGCTCCGCTCTGACACCCGCCCATTGTCACTCAGTGCGACCATAAACCGGCGAATGGTGAACGGTGTGGCGAAGAGTGAGCAGGAGAGGGGCCATCGTCCGACTCAGGGAGGAACCGGACACCCTCCAGGGGCTACTCGTAGGGGTCCGGCGGGTTGGTGACCTCCTGGACCTCCAGGGCCGTCAACTCGTGCTGGCTCACCTCGGAGAGCTCGCCCTCGGGCTCCACCCAGGTGCCGCGCACCGTCCACCAGGTGTCCGCCTCGGGCGCGGGCTCGTTGGAGATGTACACCTTGTTCACGACGGCGTCGGCGGCGCAGCAGGCCATCTGGAGGCGGGCGAGGTACCACCCGTCGCCGTCCTTCTCCGGCACCGCGAACCCGGTGAGCTCGACCTCCTGGCCGACCAGCAGGCGGTCCTCGTCGATCCAGGCGCGCATCACGAACTGGCGGATGTCCATGGAGACGACCTCGCCCGGAGCGGCCTCCTCGACCCCGTCGTCGAAGGCGCCCGCGCGCCGGTCCTCCGGGGGCGGTCCGGAGGAGCCGGAGGTGGCCTCCACCGTGTAGGAGCCCAGCGCGGGCGGGGCGACGACGAACACGGCGAGCACCGGCAGCAGGAGCAGCCACGCGACGCCGGGCGCCCGGGAGTGGTCGTGCCCCTGGGTACCGCGCCCGCGCCCGTACGCCTCCTCGTAGTCCCTCTCCACGGCGGACGCGCTCTCCTGCGCCGACACCGTGTTCCCGGCGGCGACGACCTCGGCGTCCGCCCCGTGCCCGTGCTCTTCCTCCGCCTCGTCCTCGCCGCGCAGCTCGGAGGCGATGACGAGCACGCCGAGCAGGACCATGGCCACGCCTGCGGCGATGAGGAAGGGGCCGAAGCCCGCCTTGACCCAGTTGAGGTAGAGGTCGGTGGGGATCGTGCTGGTCAGCGCGGCCGCGCCGAGCAGGACCAGGGTGAGTCCCTGGGCGATGCGGTTCACAGGATCAGTCCTCCGATCAGGAACGTGCTGAGCAGGCCGACCAGCAGGCACAGCGGGGCGAAGCGGGCCACGAAGCGCCAGCCGAACACGCCCGCCTGCATCGCGAGGAGCTTGAGGTCGACGATCGGCCCGATCACCATGAACGCGAGTTTGGCCGTGGGCGAGAAGTCGGTGAGGCTGACGGCGACGAACGCGTCGGCCTCGGAGCAGATGGACAGCAGG
The DNA here is from genome assembly GCF_053616335.1 of Nocardiopsis sp. NPDC055824. Lineage (NCBI taxonomy): Bacteria > Bacillati > Actinomycetota > Actinomycetes > Streptosporangiales > Nocardiopsidaceae > Nocardiopsis > Nocardiopsis sp. NPDC055824. The sequence goes on along the minus strand of NZ_JBSHDN010000125.1, from coordinate 14,826 downwards.
ATGGCCAGGAGGGCGAGCACGAGGACCGAGACCACCGGCATGCCGGCGACCGCCAGCAGCCACTCGCGGGGCACCATGATGTTGAGGGTGGCGGCGGCGAGGCCCCCGACCACCAGGTAGCCGCCCGCGTGCATCATGTCGTGCAGCATCGACTCGCGGAAGACCTGCCACCGGGAGGCCCCGGGCGCGTGGTTGTGCGTGGGCAGGCGCAGCCAGTCGGCACGGCCGAAGCGCACCCAGATCCATCCGATGACCACGGACGCCAGCAGGGAGGCCACGAACCGGGCGAGGATCATCTCGGGCTGCCCGGCGAAGGCCACCGCCGTGGCGATCATGACGACCGGGTTGATGGAGGGCGCCGCCAGCAGGAAGGTGAGCGCGGCGGCCGGGGCGACCCCGCCCTTGATGAGGCTTCCGGCGATGGGCACCGAGGCGCACTCGCAACCGGGCAGCAGGGCCCCGGAGGCCCCCGCGACCGGCACGGCGTGGCTGGGCTTGGACGGGATGAACCGCTGGTAGGCCGAGGGCGGCACGAACGCGGTGAGCGCGGCGGACAGCGCCACACCGAACACCAGGAAGGGCAGTGCCTGGAAGCTGATCGCGGTGAAGATGGTGGCCCACGCGAGGAAGGCCTGACTGGTCAGCTCGTCGGAGATCCAGGCGTGCCCCAGCGCCATCGCGGTGATGAACAGGGCGAACAGCCAGACCGTCCCGGTCCTGCGGCGGCCCCGGGCTCGTCCCCAGTCCTCCGGGGGGAGCTCCTCGCCGCGGTCCGCCCACCCCCCGGCGAGGGAGTCGCCGAGCGAGCTGCTCGGGGGCGGGCCGGGGTCGGTGGCCGGTGTGGTCCGGTCGGGCACGTCGGTCTCCGTGGTGGTCGGGCGGGATCTTCACGCATAGTACCGAAAATCGTTTTCGCCCGGGACGACCCGGCGTTTCCTGTGGACGACGCTCCCCCGGTGGCAGGAGCGCGTCCGCCCGGCGGGACGCGGCTAGCGTTCCCCGGGGCCCTCGTCGCGGCCGTCGTCGGAGGGGCCCTCCTCCTCACCGGGGTCCGCGTGGGCTCCGCCCGCCCCGCCGTCCCGCGTGTCCGCGTCCCGCTCCGCCAGCGCCGAGGCCGGGTCGCCGGGCGCCTCCCCCTCCCCGCGCTGGACGTCGTCGGGAAGGGAGCCGGACGCGGGCCCCCAGCACTCCACGTTCCGCAGGTCGGGCATCTTGGACAGCGTGAACTGCGGGTCGAGCCCGTTGCGCAGCTGGCGGCTGTAGTCGCCCAGCAGCCGGAAGGCGACGGCCGACAGCGGCGCCAGTGCCACGAGGTTGACGGTCGCCATGACGCCCATGGAGATGTCGGCGAGGTTCCACACCAGCGTCAGCGGCGCCACGGAGCCGATGAACACCGCGGCCAGCACCGCGTAGCGGAAGTAGGTCATGTGCTGCGGGTCGGCGTCCAGGAACCGGAGGTTGGACTCGCCGTAGTAGTAGTTGCCCAGCACGGAGGTGAAGGCCAGCAGGAACAGGATCACCGTGAGGGCGTGCACCGACCAGCTCCCCAGAGAGGACTGGAGCGCCCGCTGGGTGACCTCGGCCCCGGTCTCGGTGGTGAAGTCGGGGTTGTACACGAGGACGATGAACGCGGTCACCGAGCACACCAGCCAGGTGTCGAAGTACACACCGAGGGTCTGCACGAGCCCCTGCTTGGCGGGGTGGGAGACCGACGCGGTGGCTCCGGCGTTGGGGGCGGACCCCAGGCCCGCCTCGTTGGAGAACATGCCCCGCCGCATGCCCTGCACGAGCGCCGCGCCCACGCCGCCGGCCGTGAACTCGCGCAGCCCGAACGCGGAGGCGAAGATGTCGCCGACGACCCGGGGCAGCTCGCCGATGTTGAGGACCACCACGGCCAGGCCGAGGAGGATGTAGAGGATCGCCATGAGGGGGACGAGCGCCTGGGCGACCGTCGCGATGCGCCGCACCCCGCCGAAGACGACGGCGGCGGTCAGCCCGACCAGCGCCAGCCCGACCAGGACGCTCAGGAACCAGCCGGTGGGCGCGCCCAGCTCCTGCATAGAGGTGGAGATGGCGCCCGTGATGCTGTTGGCCTGCACGGAGTTGAAGACGAGGCTGAAGGTGACGGTGATGAGGACCGCGAAGAGGGCACCCATCCACCTCTGGCCCAGCCCGTGCAGCATGTAGTACGCGGGTCCGCCCCGGAACCCCGTGCTGGTGCGCACCTTGTACAGCTGGGCCAGCGTCGACTCCACGAACGCCGCGGCCCCCAGCACGCAGGACATGGCCCACATCCAGAAGACAGCGCCCGGCCCGCCGAGCATGATCGCGGTGGCCACGCCGACGATGTTCCCCGTCCCCACCCGGGAGGCGGCGGAGATCGCGAAGGCCTGGAAGGACGAGATCTCCCTGCCACCGTCGGGCGCCGTCCCCGGGCTGCTCCGCAGCACCCGGAACATCTCGGGGAGCAGGCGCAGCTGCACGAAACCCGACCGCACCGTGAAGTAGACGGCGAGAACGACCAGGAGCGGGATGAGGAGGTAGCTCCAGAAGAAGTCGTTGACGGTGACGAGAAGGACGTTGAGGACGTTCACGCGTTCCCCTTCAGGCGGCGTGGTGGTCCCGAGTGCGACATCGGGGCTGTCCCGCAACTGTCCACGCCCCCTGCGGTTCCGGGCGATTCGGACACGCGAAGGGGCGGTAAAGGACCGTAATGGGTCACCACCCCCGGGCGGGCCCGTGGCCGCGCGGCGGCCCTCCCTACGACCGCCCCGTCCCGGGGCTCGGACCCGCGCGGGGCGCCGCTGTCCGAGAGAGGTGTACAACCCCGGAAAAGGCTCGGGCCCGGCAGGAGATCCTGCCGGGCCCGGGTCCGTTCACACCCTAGTGCTGCGGGGCGGAGTCGTAGCGGTCGGTGCGGGGACGGTCGCCCCGGTAGCCGCCGCCACCGCCACTGCCGCCGCGGTAGCCGCCGCCACCGCCACTGCGGTCACCGCGGTAGCCACCGCCGCTGCCGCCGCGGTAGCCGCCGCCACCGCGGTTGTCACCGCGGTAGCCGCCCTCGGAGCGCGGTGCGTACTCGCGGCGCTCGCCGCCGCGGTAGCCGCCGCCCTCGCCGCGGGGGCGCTCGCCCTCACGGAAACCGCCGCCCTCACCGCGGTCGGTGCGGGGACGGTCGCCCTGGTAGCCGCCGCCACCGCCGCCGCGGTAGCCGCCGCCACCGCCACTGCGGTCACCGCGGTAGCCGCCGCCGCCCCGGTAACCGCCGCCACCGCCGCCGTAGCCTCCACGGCGGGGGCCGCCGCGTCCGCGGCGCTCGCGCACGGGCTCCGGCGGCTCGATCCACGGCTCCCAGGAGGGCTCCTTGGCCCCGGTCACCTCGGTGAGCAGCTCGTCGCCCGGGTTGACCAGGTGCTGCTTGGCGTCGACGCCGGCGTCGCTGAGCAGGCGGCGGGCCATGCGGCGCTGGTTGGGCGCGACCAGGGAGACGACCAGGCCGGAGGCGCCGGCGCGGGCCGTGCGGCCTCCACGGTGCAGGTAGTCCTTGTGCCCGGTGGGCAGGTCGATGTTGACGACCATGTCGATGCCGTCGACGTGGATGCCGCGGGCGGCGACGTCGGTGGCGACCAGCGCCTGGATCTTGCCCTCGCGGAACTTGGCGAGGGTGCGGGTGCGCACGCTCTGCGTCTTGCCGCCGTGCAGGGACGCGCAGGGCACGCCCGCCGCCGCCAGCTGCTCGCTGATGGCGTCGGCGCGGTACTTGCTGCGCACGAACAGGATCGTGCGGCCGTCGCGCGCGGCGATCTGGGTGATGATCTTGTTCTTGTCACGGGGCAGCACCTTGAGCAGGTGGTGCTCCATGGCGGTGACCTGGGAGACCGGCGGGTCCACGGAGTGGGTCTGCGGGTCGTTCATGTACTTGCGGACCAGCTTGTCGACGTCGCCGTCGAGCGTGGCCGAGAACAGCAGCGTCTGGCCGTCGGGGCGCACCTGGTCGAGGAGCTCGCTGACCTGGGGCATGAAGCCCATGTCGCACATCTGGTCGGCCTCGTCCAGCACCGAGACCTCGACGTCGCTCAGGTCGCAGGCGCCCTGGTCGATGAGGTCGCTGAGGCGGCCCGGGGTGGCGACGAGGATCTCGACGCCGCGGCGAAGTTCGTTGATCTGGCGGGTGTAGGAGCTGCCGCCGACGACGTCGCCGACGCGCACGCCCACGATGCGGGAGTAACCGCGAAGGGCGTCGCGCACCTGGTGGGCGAGTTCGCGCGTGGGCACCAGGATCAGGGCCCTGGGGCGGTTGGCGGCGGCGCGGCGCTCTGCGGCGCGCATCAGGACCGGCAGGCCGAAGGCCAGGGTCTTGCCCGATCCGGTACGACCGCAGCCGAGGACGTCGCGGCCCTCGATGGCGTCGGGAATGGTGGCGGCCTGGATCGGGAACGGGGTGGTCACACCGTTCTTGGCCAGCTCGTCGACGATGTCCTGGGGCAGACCCAGGGAGTCGAAAGCGGGCATTACGGCAGTGTCCGTCGTCAAGTGACGTGTACCTTCCTCATCGTTTGGCGGCGTTTCGAGGAAGGCTCCACACGGCCACAGCGGACCCAGCGAAGAAATCACACAAACGCGCCTGATCACACGCGGAAGCGGACCCCTTCGATTCTCGGGGCTCCTGTGCTCGGTGCATCCCACTGAGTGGATACGAGCAACTCTTCTGGCAAGAGTGGCGCCGACGGGGTCGACACGCTCTCCGCGTCTTGTGCGGCCTCGGCGCGCTCGGATGCGCGCGGCATTACTGGACGACCGCTTGCAGAAGCGTACTAGACATCGTCCGGAAACGGGGACGGGATGGGGGTTTTTCACCGGTGATACGGGTCTCCCCCATCCCTCCGGGGGCGGCGCGGCGCCGGCGCGGTGCGGCGCCGAGCCCGCCGGGTCAGCGGTTGTCGGCCGCCATCGTCCCGGCGAGGGCGGTCAGGCGGGCGACCTGCGCGCGGCGTTCGGCCGCGGCCTGCTCCTCGAGCGTGTTGCCCGCGGCCTGCTGGAGGAGGGCCTTGGTGGCGGCGGCCGCCTCGGCGTTCGTGGCGAGCAGCGCGGCGACGACGTCGTCCACGGCGCCGGGGAGTTCGTCGGCGGGCACGACCAGCTCGGCCAGTCCGAGCTCACGGGCCTCCTGGGCGCCGACGCGGCGGGCGGTCAGGCAGATCTCGACGGCGCGGTGGACGCCGACGATGTCCACGAGCGGCTTGGTCCCGGTGAGGTCGGGGACGAGGCCGAGCGCGGGCTCCTTCATGCAGAACTTGGCGTCGTCGGCGAGGATGCGCAGGTCGCAGGAGAGCGCCAGCTGGAAGCCCGCGCCGATGGCGTGGCCCCGGACCGCGGCGACGGTGACCAGGTCGGGGCGGCGCAGCCAGAGAAAGCCCTCCTGGAGGCCGGCGATGTACTCCTCGACGTCGGCCCCGGTGGAGGAGCCGTCGAGGATGCCGCCGACCATGGAGCGCTCGCCGTCCACGCCCTCGGGGGTGAACATGCCGAGGTCGATCCCGGCCGAGAAGATGTCGCCCTCGCCGGCGATCACCACGATTCGGACATCGGCCGGGAGGGTGTGGCCGATGTGGGCCAACGTGGTCCAGGTGCGCCCGGTCATCGCGTTGCGCCGCTCGGGGCGGCTGATGGTGATGCGGGCGACCGGCCCCTCCACGGCCAGTCCGAGCCCGGCCCGGGTCAGCTCCGCTTCCGTGGGCAGCCGCCCGGGCCCGTTCGACGCCTGTGCCATGGGGTTCCTCCGTCGTGCTCGGTGTCACCCTCGATATTACCCATCGGTAACCACCGGTCGCGCGGGCGGGGCCTCAGGCCTTGCGGGTCGCCCCGCCCCGGCCGCGCAGCTCGGCCCCGGCCTCGCTGAGCAGCCGGTGGACGAAACCGTAGGAACGCCCGGTGGCGGCCGCCAGCATGCGGATGCTCTCCCCCGAGTCGTAGCGCCGCTTGAGCTGGGCCGCGAGCTCGGAGCGGTCCGTTCCCGCCACGCGGGTGCCCTTCCTCAGCGCATCGTCCACAGTCCACTCCTCCGGGTCGTCCGGTCAACGCTTCTGGAATCCCTGCCATGATCCGGCATCGCGCTCACGCCCCGCCACATTCGCCGCGCGCCGCGCCGGGCGCCCCCTTCTCTGCCCGGGTTTCGGAGCGCCGCAAACGTCGTCCGAAAAGGACGGAGGTGAACCTCCCAGCATGCTGGGCGTCCACCTCCGCCGCCGGGGCCCTCACGGCCCCCGGCTCACGCCAGCGAGATCAGGTCCTCGAAATCGGCGTTCCACACGTCCTCGACGCCGTCGGGCAGCAGGATGACGCGCTCGGGCTGGAGGGCGTCGACCGCGCCCTCGTCGTGTGTCACCAGCACGATCGCGCCCTTGTAGTTGCGCAGGGCCGCCAGGATCTCCTCGCGGCTGGCCGGGTCCAGGTTGTTGGTGGGCTCGTCGAGCAGGAGCACGTTGGCGCTGGAGACGACCAGCGTGGCCAGGGCCAGCCTGGTCTTCTCGCCTCCGGAGAGCACGCCCGCCGGCTTGTCGACGTCGTCACCGGTGAACAGGAACGAGCCCAGCGTGCGGCGCGCCTCCACCTCCGGGAGCTCCGGGGCCGCGCTCATCATGTTCTCCAGCACGCTGCGGCCCACGTCCAGGGTCTCGTGCTCCTGGGCGTAGTAGCCGAGCTTGAGCCCGTGCCCCGGGACCACGGCCCCCCGGTCGGGCTCCTCGACGCCGCCGAGCAGCCGCAGCAGCGTGGTCTTGCCGGCGCCGTTGAGCCCCAGGATCACCACGCGGCTGCCCCGGTCGATCGCCAGGTCCACGCCGGTGAAGATCTCCAGCGAGCCGTAGGACTTGGACAGCCCCTCCGCCATCAGCGGCGTGCGGCCGCTGGGAGCCGGGTCGGGGAAGCGCAGCTTGGCGACCTTGTCGGACTTGCGGACGCCCTGCACGCCGTCGAGGAGCCGGTCGGCCCGGTTGAGCATCTGCTGTGCGGCGCGCGCCTTGGAGGCCTTGGCCCGGAACTTGTCCGCCTGCTTGCGCAGGGTGTCGGCCTGCTTCTCGGCGTTGGCCAGCTCGCGCCTGCGCCGCCGCTCGTCGGCCTCGCGCTGCTCCAGGTACAGCTTCCAGCCCATGTTGTAGATGTCGATGACGCTGCGGTTGGCGTCGAGGTAGAACACCTTGTTCACCACGTGCTCGACCAGGTCCACGTCGTGGCTGATCACGATGAGCCCGCCCTGGTGCGACTTGAGGAAGTCGCGCAGCCAGACGATGGAGTCGGCGTCCAGGTGGTTGGTGGGCTCGTCCAGCAGCAGCGTGTCCGCGCCGCTGAACAGGATCCGCGCCAGCTCGATACGGCGGCGCTGACCGCCGGAGAGGGTGTGCAGGGGCTGGGAGAGCACCTTGTCGGGCAGGCCCAGGCTGGAGGCGATGGCGGCGGCCTCGGACTCGGCGGCGTACCCGCCCAGCACGTGCAGGCGCTCCTCCCACCGGGAGTAGGCGCGCACACCCTTGTTCCGGGTCTTGGTGTCGGTGCTGGCCATCTTCTTCTCGGCCTCGCGCATACCGCGCAGGGCCTCGTCGATCCCGCGCGCGGACAGCACGCGGTCGCGGGCGATGACGTCGGGGTCGTCGGTGCGGGGGTCCTGCGGCAGGTAGCCGATGGTGCCGGAGGAGGTGACCGTGCCGCCGGTGGGCAGGCCCTCGCCCGCCAGCACCTTGGTCATGGTCGTCTTGCCCGCACCGTTGCGGCCGACCAGTCCGATCCGGTCCCCGGCGGCGACGCGGAAGGTGGTCGGCTCCAACAGGAGTCGAGGACCGACACGCAGTTCGAGGTCGGTGGCGATCAGCATGGTGGGGCTTCCTACGAGGTGGTGGGACGGTTCGGTACGGCCGGACGCGCACCCGCGGTGCACGGGAGCGGCGGCTCCTCCGCGTGGGTGGGGGGTGGTGGCCTTCGGGCCGACCGACCCAGCCTAACGGCACGGGCGGGGGGTGCGGCGATCCGTTTTCCGGGAGGCCCCCGGACACGGCCGCGCCCCCGCCACCCGGTCAACGGGTGCGGGGGCGCGCCGCATTCCCCGCGGCCGGGCGGCGCCGGTCACCCCGTCGCACGCCCCGCCGCTCCTGAGGGGCCCTATTCCTCCTCGGGAGCGGGGTGCGCGCCCTCGGGCTCCTTGTCCTTGGGGACCTTGGCCACGACGACCGCCGCCGCGACGGGCGGCTCCCCCCCGGTGCCCTCCGGGGACTCCTCGTCGGAGTCCCCGGGCTTGCCCGGCGGGCGGTTGCGCAGCAGGGCCGCCAGGACGGCGGCCACCGGCGTGGCCAGGAACATGCCGGGGACGCCCCCGACCACGGCGCCGACGGAGATCGCGATCAGCACGACGGGCGAGGGCAGGTCGAGCGAGGCCCCGTAGATGCGCGGCGCGAAGACGTTGCTCTCCAGCTGCTGCACGAGGATCACCGCGCCGACGACGACGAGCGCGACGATCCAGCCCTCGGTGACGAACGCGACCAGGGCGGCGAGCAGCCCGGTCAGGAAGGCGCCGATGATCGGCAGGAAGGCGCCGACGAAGGTCAGCACGATCAGCGGGATGGCCAGGTTGATGTCGATCAGGAAGACCAGGGCGATGCCGATGCCGACGGCGTCGAAGAAGCCGACCGCGGCCACACCGCGCACGTACCGTCCCATGACGCCGTAGGCGACGTCCCCCGCGTGGCGCAGGCCCGGACGGGACCGCGGCGGGAACAGGGTGAGGAACCAGTCCATGAGCTGGTCGCCCGAGTGCACGAAGTACACGGTCAGGGCGATGATCAGGACGATGCCGACGAGAACCGAGATGACGGCCGCGCCCGCGGTCCAGGCGCCGCTGAGCAGCTGGTCCTGGTTCTCGCTGATCATGGCCTGGATCTGCACCCAGGCGTCGTCGATCATGTCGGTGAACAGCGCCGGGTCGAGCCCGAAGGGCACCTGGATGTCCTGGAGTTCGCTGACCGCGCTGGTGACGCTGTCGACCAGGGGGCCGAACCCCTGCACGGCGGGCGTGACGATCATCGAGATGACGCCGCCGAACACGATGAGCCCGACGAGGATCGAGATCGTCGTCGACGTGCCCCGACCCAGGCCCTTGCGGCGCAGCAGGTTGGCGAGCGGCATGAGCAGGGCGGTGATGAACACCGCGAGGATCATCGGCAGGGTGACGACCGACAGGTAGACGAGCCCGTAGAGGAGCAGCCCGGCGACGACACCGATGAGGAGGAAGCGCCAGGCGACGTCGCTGACCGACTTCAGGATGTCCCCCGCGCCCACGTCGTCCTGTTCGGCCGGCCCCTGGTCCGGGGACTGGGGTTCGGGCTCGGAGTGCTCCTTCTGAGCCTCCAACTGGGCGAGGCGCTCGGCTCGCGCCCTGCGGGCGGTGAGCCATTTGTTCAGGAGCGCCCACACTCCCGGCCGTTGGGCTTGCACATGGACTCCATTCTCGGGGTGCTGCGTGGTGCCCGCACGGGAGGCGACGGACACGCGGGGGCGGTACCGGGGGGATGCGCGGACGAGGGTCCTGGTTCTCCCGTGTCCGTCGGGAACTCAACGGCGTCAGAACTGCCAGGGTTCCCTGGGACGGCCACTGTGCACGATCTCGTTGCCGAACGGCGCGAGCGCCACGGGGATCATCTTCAGCGAGGCCCACGCCATCGGAATCCCGATGATAGTGACGGCCAGGCCGATCGCGGTGGCGATATGGCCGAGCGTCAGCCACCAGCCCGCGACGATCAGCCAGATGACGTTGAGGAAGGTGCTGCCGCCGCCCGACCCCTGCCTGCGCACCAGTTCGCGACCGAAGGGCCAGATCGCGTAGCTGGCCATGCGGAAGGAGGCGATCCCGAACGGGATGGTGACGATCAGGATGCAGCAGATGACTCCGGCGATCACGTAGCCGACTGCCAGCCAGAAGCCGGCGACGAAGAGCCAGATGACGTTCAGGATGAGCCGCAAGAGGGCCACGGTGTTTCGTCTCCTTCGATCGGGTCCCGGTCGCGGGTGCGCGACCTCCTGGGGGAAGAGTCCCCGCACCCGTTGCTTTCTATCGTCTGGGACGCCGCCGCACCACGAGCCGTTCCGGGCGGTTCCCCTGGTCCTTCCCCTAGGGGCGGGGGGACGGGGCCGCGGGGCCTCCCCGGCACGGGTGCGGGACGGCGCGTCGCGCGGGGACGGGGAGGACCGGGGAAGGGGTCGATCCGGTTCACCGGGGGTCGCCGGCGGGCGTGGCGCCCCCCGGCTGGTGCGACGCAGCGTGAGGACATACGGTCACGCCATATCTCGGAGCTCCAAGCAGACCACAATGTGATCGGCGCATCAGGAGAACCCCCTAGGCAGGAGGGACATCGCACCATACGATGTGCTGTGTCCTGCTTAAGACCGTAGATCTTGTGATTTACGACAAACTCGGACAAACGACCGAAGACCGGTCAGTAGACATCAGGTTTCGGTAACGGTTGGGCGAGTAATTTCCCCACCCCCCGTGCAGGATCGGGAGTGGGGATGGCATGATTACGTACCGGCTCGGACGGAGGCCGTCACCGCCTCCGCAGCCGTTCGCGTGAGAGCACTCCGTCAGCAGCACATCCTGCCGCGTGGTCTGTGCTTCTCGTGGTCTCAGCCACACCGGGGAACATCGTCTGCACCGTCCGGCGTTTGCGTCGTGCGGGGTGGCTCACGCCGCATGACCAATCTTTTGGTGACTGAAGCTTTTTCCGACAGCTTACTAGTGATTTCAGTAGAGGTGGTTCAAGCATGTCTCAGGTACGTCGGCAGGCCGCGCTGCGCCCCCGCCCGAGCTGGGGGTGGCAGGATGCCGCCGCGTGCCGGGGCGAGGACCTTGTGCTCTTCTTCGGCCCGGACGGCGAACGCCAGCCGGAGCGGGAGATCAGGGAGCGCAAGGCCAAGGAGATCTGTGCGGCCTGCCCTGTGCGAACCGACTGCCTGGACTACGCGATCTCGCGTCCGGAGAAGTACGGTACCTGGGGCGGTCTGAACGAGGACGAGCGCGCCTCCGAGCGCCGTCGCCGTATGCGCCGCGCCAACGCTGCCTGACCGAGGTCCACGGACCACGGCACAGCGGATCTCCCCCGGTGGCCCCGGCCCCCGATCAACCCGCGGCGCCCCGACGAGCAACGTCGAGGGCGCCGCGGGTTTTCTCGTGCCCGGCGGGGACGCGGTCCGCGGGCCGGAGCCGCGGCCGGGTCACCCCTCCCGGCCCCCGAGGTGGCGGTCGAACCAGTCCAGGGCCTCCACCGCGACCTGTCTCCACTCCTGCGCGCCGGGGAGCAGCTGTTCGACGCCCGGCACGACCCGCAGGTCGGTCGTCCCGCCCATCCGGCCCCGGGCCCACTCCCCCAGTTCGCGGACGAAGGAGTCCCCGCTCTCCAGCAGGACCAGGACCGGGGCCCGCACGTCCGACAGGTGCGGCTCGGCCAGGTCGATCCGCCCGCCGTGGACCACCACGGCGGCCACCTCCCGGGGGCGCTCCGCCGCGGTGACCAGCGCCGCCGGCGCCGCGCTCCCCGACCCCAGCACGCCCAGGGGCCGGTCCGCCGCGTCGGTCGCGCTGCGGAGCCAGCCGACGGCCGCGCCCAGCCGCTCGCCCAGCGCACCGGCGTCGGCGTCCGCCGGACCCGACGCCTGCTCCTCCGCGGTCAGCAGGTCCAGGACCAGGGTCGCGTACCCGGCCCGCTGCAGGGCCGACGAGACCACCCTCCGGCGCGGGTCCGACCTCCCCTCCCCCGCGGCCAGGACCACCGCGCCGCGCAGGGCGGGGGGCACGGTGAGATCGCCGTCGAGGTAGACCCGGCCGGCGCGCACCCGCACGCCGCGGGCCTCCTCCCCCGGGGGACGGACGCGTCCGTGCTCGTCGAGGATCGCGGTGACGTTCCCGTCGGAGAGCTGGCCGAAGTCGCGGTACCACTCGCCCACCGAGTGGAAGTTGTCCGGCGCGCCGAGCACGACCATCTCGTCGACGTCCTCCCGCAGCGCCTCGACCGCCTCGGGCGCCGCGACCGGCACGGCCAGGATCAGCCGGGACGGCCCGGCCCGGCGCACCATCCGCAGCGCGGCGCGGGCGGTGCCGCCCGTCGCGACCCCGTCGTCCACGACCACGCAGTCGCGCCCGGCGATGCGCGGCGCCGAGCGCTCGCCCCGGTAGACCCGGCGGCGGCGGTCGAGCTCGTCGCGCTCGGCCGCGACGGTCTCGGAGAGGGCCTGGCGGGGCACCCGCATCCGCGCCAGGGCACGGTCGTCGAAGAACACCTGCCCGTTCTCGGCGATGGCCCCCACCCCCGTCTCCGGCCGGCCGGGCAGCCCGATCTTGCGGACCATGAGAACGTCGAAGTCGGCGTCGAGCCGCCGGGCGAGCTCCGCCCCGACCGGGACCCCGCCGCGCGGCAGGGCCAGGACGAGGGGGTCGTCGACCACGAGGGGGCGCACCCGCTCTGCGAGGCGGCGCCCCGCCTCGGACCGGTCGGCGAAGGGCAGTGAAACGGGAACCGGGTTCATGTCCTCACCGGCACCGGGACCGGGGCCCCGGCACCGCTCCTCTCGGCTGTGTGGATGAGCCGCTGGAAAGTGCTACCGGCATACCCCCCGACCCCGCGGTCCCAACCCCGGCACCGGGCAAAAACCGTATGGCTCAGCTCCGCCGGAACCCGCTCCTGAGCACCCCCATCAGCAGCTCGTCGTGGCGGCGCCCCTCCCAGAGCAGCGAGTCGCGCATCCGCCCCTCGACGGAGAAGCCGCAGGAGCGGTAGACGGCGATGGCACGCATGTTGAAGGCGTAGACGTGGAGCCATACCCGGTGCAGCCCGATGTGCTCGAAGGCGTACTCCAGGACGAGCTGTGTGGCCTCCCGGCCCAGGCCCTGGCCGGTGAACTCGATGGCGGACAGGGCGATGCGGTAGCCGGCGCTCTCGTTCTCCGCGGCCACGGCGTAGACGGACAGCTCTCCCAGGTAGCGCCCGTCCCCGGGCGCGAGGATGGCCAGGTCCAGCCGGTCGGTGCTGCCCGCCCGGGTCGCACACCACTCCCTGGCCTCCGCGTAGGTGAGGTGGCGGTGGGTGCCGGTGAGTCTGCGGACCTCCTCGTCGAGGCCTGCGGTGAAGTAGGCGTCGGTGTGCTCCGGCCCCAGGGGCACCAGATGGACGCGTTCCCCGGTGAGAGTGGGTTTTTCTCGCAGCGCGCTCGTGTTGATCATGGGATCTTCCGGTTCCGTCCGGGCCCGCGTGTGGCGGTTCCCGGCGTGGGGGGAGACGGCGGACGGCAGGCTGGGGCCCCGCGCGGGAGCGGGCCCCGGGGCGGGCCGGGTCAGGGCCCCGGGTCTCGGGGTGGCCGAGCGGTCCGGGTCGGAAGCCTCTCGGATACGGAGCGGACCCCCTATGTAAATCGGGTCCGCGTCCTATGGCAAGCCCGCCCGACGCGGTGGCCGAAAACGTCTGTCGTCCCATGAGCGGACTGGATAGCATCTGCGCGCACGGAACCGTCCACGTGGGAGCCGCCTTGAGCACGTCCGCCGAGAAGACCGCAGCACCGCCCCCGGAGGCCCGCCGGGCCCGGGTCGCGGTCTCCACCCTCTTCTTCGTCAACGGATTCACCTATACCAACGCGGTGCCGTGGCTGCCGGTGATCAAGGACCGGCTGGAGCTGAGCAACGCCGAACTGGGCCTGGCGATCGCGGCCATGCCCACCGGGGCGATCCTCACCGGCATGCTGGCGGGGCCGCTGATCCACTGGTTCGGCAGCGGCCGGGCGGCCGTCGGGACCAGCCTGGTCTCCCTGGGAGCGCTTCCATTCATCGCCCTGGCGCAGAACTGGTGGATGCTGGCGGCCGCGCTCTTCGTCCTGGGCAGCGCGGACGCCTGGACCGACTCCGCGCAGAACTCGCACGGGCTGCGCGTCCAGCGGCGCTACCGGCGCAGCATCATCAACACCTTCCACGCGGTGTGGAGCCTGGCGGCGGTCGCGGGAGGACTGCTGGGCGCGGCGATGGCCGGACTCGGGGTGCCGCTCCTGTGGCACCTCGGCGCCGTTTCCGCCGTGCTGCTGGTGGTGAACCTCGTGGTGAGCCAGATGCTGCTGCCCGGACCGGACAGCAGTGAGCGCGAGGACGGGACCAGCGGCGAGGACGGGCGCCGGCTGCGCGTCCCCGGCCGCGCGCTGGTCCTCCTGGTCGGGCTCGGCGTGCTGCTGATGTTCGCCGGGGGCATCGAGGACTCGGCCGCGTCCTGGGGCGCGGTGTACATGACCTCGGAGCTGGACGCGTCGCTGTTCCTCGCCGCACTGCCGTTCGTGGCCTGCCAGGCGATGATGACGCTGGGAAGGCTCGCCGGCGACCGGGTGACCGACCGGTTCGGCGCGGTGGCGGTGGGACGCGCCAGCGGGCTGCTTGCGGGTGGAGGGATCGCGTTCGCCCTGCTCCTCCCCCACCCCGTGACCACCGTGATCGGTTTCGGCGTGATGGGCCTGGGCGTGGCCACGCTGTTCCCGCTCACCCTGGCCGCGGCCGGGAACGTGCCGGGGGTGCGCACCGGCGACGGCGTGACCGTCGTCGGCTGGCTGGGACGCGCGGGGTTCCTCGGGTTCCCGCCCCTGATCGGCCTCCTGGCCGACTCGTTCAGCCTGGGGGCGGCCCTGTGGGTGATCTCCGGTGCGGGCGTCACCGCGTTCCTGCTGGCGGCGGCACTGCGTCCGCGCGGGTGAGCGAGCCGTGCGCCGGGGCGGGGAGCGCCCCCGCCCCGGCACACGGGCAGGGCCCCCGGTCGTGGGACA
>NZ_JBSHDN010000124.1:0-19492 GCF_053616335.1 Nocardiopsis sp. NPDC055824 | reverse complement strand
GGCCCGGGCGGCCCCGCCTCAGGGGGGGGGGGGGGGGGCCCCCGGGACCCCGCGGGGCCCCGGGCCGGGCCGGCGGGGCGGCCGGCGGGCCGGGGGGGCCCCGGGGCCGCCGGGCGCCGGCGCGACCGCCGGGGCCGCGCCGTTCCGAAGGCCCCGGGGCCCGGGCCCGGTCAGGCGACGGGGTTCTCCGCCATCGCCATCGCCCTCGCCTCGACCCTCTTCTTGATCAGCCCCATCTCGACCGGGGCCTCCCGGTTGATGTTGGCGGTGATCTGCTCGTCGCTGTAGGGCGAGTCGGGCTTCATGGTGAACTCGTTGCGCCAGGTCATGAGGACCCCGCCCGAGACCTCCTCATAGGTCCAGTGCAGGTTGATGAACTCGAACGCCCCGGTCTCCACGCGCCGGGCGCGCACCTCGCCCGCGGCGCGGTCCATGACGCGCTCGGACACCCAGCTCCACACGCGGCCCTGGTCGTCCGGGAACTTGGTGATCCGGAACCGGACGGTGTCCCCCTCCCTCTCGAGGACCTCCACCTCGGCGTACTTGGGGAAGAAACCGGTCCACTCGCCCAGGTCGTTGGTCATCTCCCAGACCAGGTCGAGGGGGGCGTCGATGACGATGCTGTTCTCGGTACGCGAGGGCACGGCCGTCACGCTCCTTCCATGTGGGCGGGGACGTCCCCGTTGACCAGGGCCATGAGTGCGGCGGGGGAGGGCGCCTGCTCCGCGTCGGCGCCCAGCTTGAGGCCGGTGCGGCGCTCGATCTCGGCCACGATGCCGAGGACGCCGAGGGAGTCGACCCCCAGCTCGTCGAAGGTCTGCGAGGACGCCGTCTCGACGTCGGTCCTGATCCCGGCGCAGGCGGAGATCAGCTCCACCTGTTCCTCGATCGTGATGCGGCTCTCGGCCATGGGTCTCCTTGTTGTCGTGTGTCAGACGTGGTCGGGATGCTGGAGGACGAGCGCGGAGTTCCCGCCGCCCACGCCCCGGGACAGCACCAGCGCGGAGCGCAGGCGTGCGGGGCGGGCGACCCTGGTGACCAGGTCCAGGCCCAGGGGCGCGTCCGGTACGTGGGGGGTGGGGGGAACGACCTGGTGTTCCAGGCTCAGCACCGCGGCGGCCACGTCCAGGGCGCCGGCCCCGGCGTAGGCCCGGCCGAAGCCCGCCTTCGGCGCGGTGACGGCCACGCCGTCGGGGAAGAGCCGCCGCAGCGCCGCGACCTCGTCGGCGTCGGCCTTGGGGAGGCCGACGGCGTCCGCGAAGACGACGTCCACCCCCTCCGGGCCCACCCCGGCGCGGCGCATCGCCTCCTCGGCCGCGCGCAGGAGGCCCTCACCGCCGGGGTCGAACGCGCCGACGCCGCCGAACGTGCTCGCGTGGCCCGCGACGACGGCCCGCACCCTGGCCCGGCGCGCCCGCGCGGTGGCCGCGTCCTCCACCAGCGCGACGGCCGCGCCCTCCGCCGGGACGAAGCCGCACGCCCCCTCCGTGAAGGGCGCGTACGCCGTGCCGGGGTCGCCGCCCTCGCTCAGGACCCCGCTGCCCAGCTGGGTGGCCAGGGCGAACGGCGAGCCCAGCGCCGCGTCGCTGCCGCCGACCAGCATCGCCGGGGTTCCGCGCCGGAGCGCCTGTCGGCTCTGCCCCAGGGCGTCGAGCATGCCCGGCTCGTCGGTGGTCAGCACACCGCACATGCCCTTGAGGCCGTTGCTGATCGACACCTGGCCCGTGCTGGCGGCGTAGAACCAGGCGATGGACTGGTAGGGGCCGACGAACTCCGGCCCCCGCCCCCACAGGGCGGCCAGTTCGCGCTGGCCGAACTCGTTGCCGCCGCTGCCGCTGCAGATGAGCACCCCCGTGGCGTAGGGGTCGGCGGCGACGTCGACCCCCGAGTCACGCAGGGCCTCGTCGGAGGCCACCATCGCGAACCAGCTGAACGCGTCGGTCCGGACGACGTAGCGGCCCTCGATGTGCTCGTACGGGTCGAACCCGGGGACCCTGCCGCCCAGGCGGACCGGGTAGCCCCGGGCGCCGACGTCGGGGATCGGCGCCAGGAGCGTCCGACCCTCCACCAGTGCGGCCCAGTAGGCGTCGGTGCCCGTTCCCGCCGGGGACACCGTGCCCAGGCCCGTGATCACCATGGTCATGGCCGCTCCTCACTCTCCCCGGTCCAGGACGACCGCCGACTGGAACCCTCCGAAACCGCTGCCCACGGACAGCACCACGTCGGTCCTGTGCTCGCGCGCGGTCACCGGGACGTAGTCGAGGTCGCACTCGGGGTCGGGTGTGGCCAGGTTGGCCGTGGGCGGGACCACGCCGGTGTCCATGGCCAGGACGCAGGCCACGAGCTCGATCGAGCCGATCGCGCCGAGCGAGTGCCCCACCATCGACTTGATCGAGGTCATGGGGACCCGGCGGGCGTGCTCGCCGAGCGCGCGCTTGACGGCGTCGGTCTCGTGCCTGTCGTTCTGCACGGTCCCCGACCCGTGCGCGTTGACGTAGTCCACGTCGGTGGCGGAGCGCCGGGCGTGGTCCAGCGCGGTGGTGACGGCGCGCGCCATCTCCGTCCCCTCGCGCCGCAGGCCGGTCATGTGGAAGGCGTTGCCGTGGTTGGCGAAGCCCGCCACCCGGCAGCGGACGCGGGCGCCGCGCCGCCGCGCGGCCGACGCCTCCTCCAGGACGAGGACGGCCGCGCCCTCGCCCATGACGAAGCCGTTCCTGTGGCGGTCGAAGGGCCGGGACGCGCGCCCCGGGTCGTCGTTGCTGTCCGACGTCGCCTTGATGGCGTCGAAGCAGGCCATGGCGATGGGCGAGATCGGCGACTCGGCCGCCCCGGCGACGACCACGTCCGCGAGGCCGTCCTCGACGGCCTGGGCGGCGTAGCCCACCGCGTCCAGCCCGGACGTGCACCCGGTGGAGACCGTGCGCACCGGGCCGCGGGCGCCGACCAGCTCCGCGATCTCCCCGGAGAGCGTGCTCGGCATCAGCGCGAGGTGCGAGTGGGGCGCGGTGGCGGTGTGGTCGACCACCCAGTCCGCGCCGCCGCGGCTCGTCACCGCGTACTCCCGGTCCAGGCGGGTGGTGCCGCCGACCGCCGTGCCCATGCTCACCCCGACACGCCAGGGCGGGACGCCGGCCAGTGGGGCGCCGCTGTCGGCCAGGGCCTCGGCGGCTGCGACGGCGGCGAACTGGACGTACCGGTCCATGCGCGCGGTCCGCTGCTCGTCCAGGCCGTGCGCGGCGGGGTCGAAGTCGACCTCGGCGGCGATCCGGGAGCGGTAGCCCGCCGGGTCGAACAGGGTGATGCCCCGGGTGGCGGTGCGACCCGCGGTGAGCATGTCCCAGAACGCGGCGGCGCCGATGCCCCCGGGGGCGACCACGCCCACGCCGGTGACGACGGCCTCACGCTTCACGGCGCGCCCCCCTCGCGGCGGAGTCGCGGCGGGTGCGGCGTAGCGGACGCGTACGGGTCTCGGAGGAGGCGTCGCGGTGCCGCCGCGGCGCCCGGTGGGAAGTGCCGGACGGAGGTGTGACGCGCCCCGGTGACACCGGGGGACGGCAGATCTGGGTCAAGGGTGTCTTCTCCACGAGTTCAGGGATATCGACCGGGGCCGGTCGCGGGGCGTGATGCCGAACGGTCCGCGGGTGCTGTGCCGCGCTCGGGCGGGTCGGGCGACGGACAGCGGGCGAGAGCGGCCGCGGAGTGACGGGTCGGAGGCGGTGCGGCCGGTCACGGGAGACCGCAAACGGCCGACATCGCTACTTTCTGTGTTTGTGATATCACGATGTGGAGTCGATCTGGCGTTGGCCATGCCCCTGACGACGACCTGGTCGGCCAGGTTCCCCGTTTTCCCCGCGGCCCCCGAGCGGCTTGTCCGGCTGTTCGGTATTTGTTCGCCCTCCGGAGCGGCGCACCCGCCCGGGGAACGGGAAACCCCGGGTCCACGACCCGGGGGCGACCGGGATCCGGTGTGCGGACCGGCGCGCTCCGCCTCCCCCACCCTGCCCGGCTCCCGCCGCCCGGGGCCGCGGGCACGGTCCGGTCCCGGGCGGGCGCCCGACGGCGGCCGTGCCCGCCGGAACCGCGGGCGTGTCCGTCCGGGCCGCTACAGCCAGTCGTGCTCGCGCGCGTACCTGGCCGCCTCGTGCCTGGTGCGCGTCTGGGTCTTCTGCATGGCGTTCGAGAGGTAGTTGCGCACCGTGCCCTCCGCCAGGTGCAGCCGGGCGGCGATGTCGGCGGCCGAGTACCCCTCGCCGGTCGCCCGCAGGACGTCCACCTCCCGGTCGGTGAGCGGGCAGTCGTCGATGACGGCGAGCGCGGACACGTCCGGGTCGATCCACCGCTTGCCCCCGTGCAGGGTCGCGACGACCGAGGCGATGTGCGCCGGCTCCGCCGACTTGCTGACGAAGCCCTGGACCCCCAGCCGCAGGGCCTTGCGCAGAACCCCGGGCCTGGCGTGCCGGGTCAGCATGAGGATCACCTGGTCCGGGAGCTCCCGGCGGATCGCCGCGACGGCCCCGAGCCCGTCCGTCCCGGGCATCTCCAGGTCGACGACGAGCACGTCGGGCCGGTGGCGGAGCGTGGCCTCCACGGCCTCCTCCCCGTCCTCCGCCTCGGCGAGCACGGTGATCTCCCCCTCCATGGGGAGCAGCGCGGCCAGCGCCTTGCGGAGCAGGGCCTCGTCGTCGGCGAGCACCACGGTGGTCATCGGTCGTCCTTCCGTGTCGGTGCGGGGCGGTGCGGCAGGGGGGAGGCGCCGTCGGCCGTGCGCGGGAAGCTCGCGGCGGTCAGGAACCGTCCGTCCTTGCGCTCCACCGTGAGTTCGCCGCCCTCGCCGGCCACGCGCTCGCGCAGGGTCGCGAGCCCGCCGAGCCCGGTGGGCGGGCCCTCCTGCGCGCCGTCGTTGACGATGGAGATGCCGGTCCCGGAGAGGGTGATCCACACCTGCCCGGCCTGGGCGTGCCGCAGGATGTTGGTGGTCGTCTCCCGCAGGACCTGGCCGAGCATCTCGCCCGCGCGGGCCTCGACCTGGCCCTCGCGGCGCACCTGGACGCGGATGCCGGCGGCCTCGAAGAGGTTCTTGGCGTTCTCCAGCTCCGCCGACAGGTTGAGCCGCCGCTGCGCGTGGGCGAGCGCCTTGGTCTGGGCGATGGTGTCGCCGACCAGGGCGTGGATCTCGCCGAGCTCCTCCTCCGCGCGGTCGGTGTCGGTGCGCACCAGCCGGCGGGCCAGCGCGGTCTTGAGCTTGACCACGTGCAGCGTGTGGCCCTGGATGTCGTGCAGGTCGCTGGCGAAGCGCATCCGCTCCCGGGCCACGGCCAGCTCGGCCTCGCGCTCCCTCGACTCCTCCAGCTCCGCGACGAGGCGCGAGACCATCTGGGTGAGGGAGGTGAGGACGACCGCCACCACGGCGATGCCCGCGGAGCCGACGACGTACTCCAGCAGGGTGTCGACGACCTCCCCCGGCGCGACCGCCAGCCTCGCCGCGAGGACCGCGGCCACGAAGCCGGCCAGCCCCAGCACGGCCGCCGTCCGGCGGCGGTGCGCCTGGTGCACGGCGACGGTCCCCACGACGGCGAAGCCGTAGGACGCGGTCGGTGTCTCCGCCACCAGGACCCCGAAGAGCCACACGGCCCCGGTGACGGCGAGGGCCGGGAACGGGACACGGGGGACGCGGCCCTCCGCCCACCGCGTGACGGTCACCGCCGCCGTCGCCACCCCCAGGGCCAGGACGAGGGCCTGCCACCAGGTCGGCGCGTCGATCACCACCAGGAGCGCCCCCACGGTGGAGAGCGAGGCGAACACGATGCCGAGGTTGACGGTGCGCAACTCCCCCCGGGACGCGTCGGCGTGCTCGGACATCGTGCTGGCCCCGGACCGGGACGGCGTCACCGGTACCCGCCCGGGGCGCGGACCGGGGAGGCCGGGAGGGGGCGGGGCCCCGGGCGGACGGGCGGACCCGCGGCCGCGGCGACCGCCGGCGGAACGCGCGGGCGTCTGGTGTCCATGCGGGGCTCTCCGGGATCGGCGGCGGGATCTCCCCCAGTATTCCCCCCGCCCGGCGGCGCCACCAGTGACACCGCGTCACGGGTCCGCCCGGGGCCGGGCGCACGGCGCGGCGGCCCCGTCCCCCGCCGCGCGGACGGGGGCGGATCCGCCACTACACTTCCTCCGGTGATCGATCTACGGCGGGCCGCGGAACTGTGGCGAGGCCTCGACGTCACGGTCCGGGACCTCCCGCTGGGACTGGTGTTCTTCGCCGCGTCGTTCGTGCCGTCGCTCCACAACCACGGGACGATGCTCGGGGGCGTCCCCGACCGCCCCTTCGACCTGCTCGCCGTCGTGGCGATCGCCCTCCAGTGCCTTCCGCTCGCCCTGCGCCGGCGGTGGCCGGCCGCCTCCCTCGCCCTGGTGTCCGCGGGCTTCGCCGTCGACCAGCTCATGGGCTACCACACGCTCGCCGGCACGGGGCTGGCCATCGCGGTGCTGAGCGCGGGCGCCCACCTGGAACGGCGCCGGCGCGCCACCGTGCTCGTCCTGACGGCCGCCTACGCGGTGCTGTGGGCGGCGCTCGCGCAGCTCGGCACGGGCGAGACGCCGGTCGGCTTCGCGACGTTCTACCTGGCGCTGGCCTTCGTGTGGGGCATCGGGGCGTGGCTGCGGTCCACCCGGGCCATGGAGGCCGAACGCCGCCGCCGCGTCGCCGAGGACACCCGCACCGCCGAGCGCACCCGCATCGCGCGCGAGCTCCACGACGTCGTCACCCACCACGTGACCGCGATGGTGGTGCAGGCCGAGGCGGCGCGCTACCTGACCGCGGACCCCGAGCGGCTCGACGGTTCGCTGACCGCCGTCACCGACACCGGCCGCAGGGCCATCACCGACCTGCGGAGCCTGCTCGACCTCCTCAACCCCGACCACGGCACCGGGGCCAGGACGCCCCCCGTCGGCCGGGTCCTCACGCTCGTGGAGCAGACGCGCCGGGCCGGGCAGCCGGTGGAGTTCTCCGAGGAGGGCGCCCCCGCCGAGTCGACGGGCGGCGCCGACCTCGTGGCCTTCCGGGTCGTGCAGGAGGCCCTGACGAACGCCCTCAAGCACGCCCGGGGCAGCCGCACCTCGGTCCTGGTGCGCCACGGCGAGAAGGAGATCACCGTGGAGGTCGGCACGGAGGGCCCCGGCCCGCGGACCGGCTCCCCCGGCGGGAGCGGGCGCGGCCTCGCCGGGCTCCGCGAGCGGGTCGACGTCCTGGGCGGCGACCTGGAGGCGGGACCCGGGCCGGAGGGCGGCTTCGTCGTGAGGGCGCGCATACCCGCGGGGAGCCGCTCGTGACCGCGCCGATCCGGGTCCTGGTCTGCGACGACCAGGTGCTGATCCGCACGGGGCTGGTGACGATCATCGGTGCCCAGCCCGACATGGAGGTCGTGGGCGAGTGCGGGGACGGGCGGACCGCGGTCGACCTCAGCGGCCGGCTGGGTCCGGACGTCGTGGTGATGGACGTGCGCATGCCGGTGCTCGACGGCATCGGGGCCACCCGCCTGCTGGCCGGCGCCGGGGTGCGCGCGCCCGTCAAGGTGCTCGTGGTGACGACGTTCAACCTGGACGAGTACGTCTACGAGGCGCTGCGCGCGGGGGCGAGCGGGTTCCTGCTCAAGGACGCGCCGCCCGGCCAGCTGCTGCACGGCATCCGGACCGTGGCCTCGGGCGCGGCGCTGCTGGACCCCGGGGTGACCCGCCAGCTCGTGGGAAGGTACGCCGCCCGTGTCCGGCCGACCGGGGGCTCCCCGGACGACACCCCGCTGACCCCCCGCGAACTGGAGGTCCTGCGCCTCATCGCGGACGGCCTCTCCAACAGGGAGATCGCCGGGGCCCTCGTGATCAGCCAGGAGACCGTCAAGACCTTCGTCTCGCGCATCCTCGCCAAGCTCGCGCTCCGCGACCGCGTCCAGGCCGTCGTCTACGCCTACCGCCACGGCCTGGTGGCCTGAGGGGCCGCGGGCCCGCCGCGGGTCCGGCCGACAGGGCCCGGGCAACAAAAAAGGCCCTGGTACCAGGGCCTTCTGTTTGTGTCCGAGGGGGGACTTGAACCCCCATACCCTTAACGGGCACTAGCACCTCAAGCTAGCGCGTCTACCTATTCCGCCACCCGGACCGGGTGTCCGGCGCCTGCCGCGCCGTACAGGTCAACCATAGCAAAAGTCTGGGGTGGCACGAACCAGGTTTTCCGCCGGGGGGCCTCCATGGCAGGGTCGGGGTGACAGCACGGCAAAAGGTGCGGCTGGACGGGAGCGTCAGATGGCAGAGCCAGACAGGGTCCTGAGCGCGGCGGAGGTGGAGGTCGTCGACCTGTGCCGGGAGCTCATCGAGTTCGACACCTCCAACTACGGCGACCATTCGGGGCCGGGGGAGCGCAAGGCGGCGGAGTACGTCGCCGCCAAGCTCGACGAGGTCGGCGTCGAGTCGAGGATCTACGAGAAGCACCCGGGGCGCAGCAACGTCGTGGCCCGGATCACGGGGGAGGACTCCACCCGCCCCCCGCTGCTCATCCACGGCCACCTGGACGTCGTCCCCGCGGCGCCCGAGGACTGGACCCACCACCCCTTCGCGGGGGAGGTCGCCGACGGGTGCGTGTGGGGCCGCGGCGCGGTCGACATGAAGAACATGAACGCGATGGTCCTGGCCATGCTGCGCCAGCGGCTCCGTGAGGGACGCCGCCCCCCGCGCGACATCGTCCTGGCCTTCCTCGCCGACGAGGAGGCGGGCGGCACCTGGGGCGCCCAGTACCTCGTGGACGAGCACCCGGACCTGTTCGCCGACTGCGACTCGGCGATCAGCGAGGTCGGCGGGTTCTCGTTCACGGTGAAGGAGGACCGCCGCCTCTACCTGGTGGAGACCGCGGAGAAGGGCATCGCCTGGATGAAGCTGACCGCGCGCGGCACGGCCGGGCACGGTTCGATGACCAACAGGGACAACGCCGTCACCGAGCTGGCGGAGGCGGTCGCGCGGCTGGGCCGGCACGAGTTCCCGCTCGACCTCACCCCGACCGTGCGGACCTTCCTGGAGGAGATCTGCGAGGAGTTCGGCATCCCCTTCGACGAGAAGGACGTCGACGCCACGGTCGCCCGCCTGGGTCCGATCTCCCGCATGATCGGCGCCACCCTCCGCAACACCCTCAACCCGACGGTGCTGGGGGGCGGGTACAAGGCCAACGTCATCCCGGGCGAGGCCACCGCCCAGATCGACGGCCGCTTCCTGCCGGGCACCGAGGACGCGTACTTCGCGAAGATCGACGAGCTGCTCGGCCCGAAGGTCGACCGCGAGTTCATCCACCACCTGCCGGCCGTGGAGACGCCCTTCGAGGGCGGCCTGGTCAACGCCATGTCGGAGTCCCTGCTGGCGGAGGACCCGGGGGCCAAGGCCGTCCCCTACTGCCTCTCCGGCGGGACCGACGCCAAGAGCTTCTCCCGCCTCGGCGTGCGCAACTACGGCTTCGCGCCGCTCAAGCTCCCCCCGGAGCTGGACTTCGCGGGCATGTTCCACGGCGTGGACGAGCGGGTCCCGGTGGACGGCCTCCAGTTCGGCGTCAGGGTCCTGGACCGTTTCGTCGGATTGAGCTGACCTCGACGCGTTTTGCGGTGTCGTGCCTGGTGAACCGCGCCGAAAACTTTTTCGGCGCGGTTCACGTTTCGGTGTTGCATCACCCAACGTGATGCTACGGTTGCTTTGAGTTCGAGGGTGTCGTGGTTCTCCCTCCCGCCTCCGTGCGGGTCGGAGCGGCACCGGTACGACCGTGGCGGCCCAGCCGCACGGGACCGTCCAGCGGCAGCGAAACGAGAGGGCGTCATGGTGCTCACGGGCAGGGGGTGGCTGGTGTCGACCGGTCGCGCTGCCTGTGTGTCCCGCAACGCCTGCGCCCGTCTGCTGCTCCTGTCCGGCATCGTCGCCGTCGCTTGGCTGGCCGGGGGGATCGGTGTCGCCCACAGCGACACCGCTCCCGGCTCCGACGGCCTCGTCGACCGCGTCATGGGCGTCGGCGACACCGCGGAGGACGCCGGCCGGGCCGCGACCCAGGAGCTTCGGAAGACCCGGGTCTCCGACGCCGCCGCCGGTGCGGGCTCCGCGACCGGTTCGCTGACCGGGGCCGTGGCGCCCCGGGCCGCCGCCCTTCCCTCCCGCGCCCTGGACGAGACGGGTGTCTCGTCCGCGCTGGAGGAGAGCAGGGCGGGAGCCGCGGCGGCCAGGGTCGTGGACGACACCGCGGCCACCGTGGACGGGACCGCCCGCGGCGCGGGAAGCCTCGTCGGCGGCATCGCCCGCACCGGTCAGGACGTGGTGCGGTCCACCGACGGCTCGCTGCGCGACAGCGGACTCGTGGACACGGTCGCCGCCGGGCTGACCGAGTCCACACGGGTCGTCCAGGGCGGCATCGACGGGGCCGCGAACGCGACGGCCCCCCTGGGCCTGCCCGTCCTCGCCGCCACCGACGAACTCCCCATCGACCCGGCCGGCCCCGCCGTCGAGCGCGCCGCCGCCGAGACCGCTCGGGGCGCCGATGCGCCCCGTCCCGGTACGGCGGTGGACACCAGCGCTTCCGCGGTGCCGTCCGCATGGAGTTCGGCCGCCGTCGAGGCGGCCGAGCGGGTGCATGACGACGACCCCGGTGAGCGCATTCGCCTCATCGGCGGAGGCGGCTCGCACCATTCGGCCGGAGCGGACGCCACCGGCGCCGCCGCCCCGTCCTTCCCCGCGCCCGGCGCCGCCGGGTTCCTGATGGCCCGGGCCGCCCACCTGGCTCCCCGTGCCCAGCGGGTCGCCCTTCCCGGCGACCCCACCCTGGTCGTCCGCGACGCCGCGGACGACCCCAGCTTCGCCCCCGACTAGCCGCGTCCCCGACCGCGGCCGGTCCGTGCGCTCCCGCACGCAGCCGTCCCGCCGACTCTGGCGGGCGTGCCTTCTCACCGGCTTTCCCAGAGCCTGAAGCTCTCCGACCGCGGTCACACGTGTAGCCAGCCGATCCTTCTCGCTGACATAAGGACACGCGATGACCCACGAGACACAAGCACGTATCGCCGCCCTGGTGACCGCCGGCTTCATCGCCGCCACGGCCGCCGCCACCGCCGGAACCGCCTACGCCGACACCGTCACCAGCGGAAACGGCTCCATCGGCGGAGGCAACCAGCTCAACGCCGACCTCGACGTCCCGCTGAACGTCTGCGGGAACGCGATCGCGATCCTCGGCCTCGCCGGCGCCCAGTGCACGGACTCCGGAGCCGCCGTCATCGAGGACAAGTCGTCCTCCGTCCGAGGGCCGAAGGGCGGCTACGAGGGCGCGGAGGAGGCCCCCGGCGGGGAAGCCCCCGGCGAAGAGGCCCCCGGCGGGGGGTCCACCGAGGGGGAGAACCCCGGGGAGGAGGCCCCCGAGGGTGAGGACCCCGGCCAGGGTGTCCCGCCCGAGGTCCCCGAGGACCGTGAGGGGCTCGCCGAGGAGAGCTCCGCGCCGGTGGACGAGCAGCCCGCGCCCGACCCGTCCGCCTCCCCGGCCGGACCGTCCGCGGAGCAGCCCGGCCAGCAGTCCTTCGAGCAGTCCGCGGAGGAGCGGTCCGAGCAGACCTTCGGGCAGCCCGCCGAGCAGGGCCCGGGTGCGGAGCTCGCGGTCACCGGCACCGACTCCACCGGCCTGTTCGGCCTGGTCGCCGCCGCGGTCGCCGCGGTCGCCGCCGGGGCCGGCCTGGTCGTGGCGGGGATGCGGCGCAGGGCCCGCTCCTGATCGGCTCCCCGGGCCGCCCCGCGCGGCCCGGGGGCTGACGCGAGTCCCGTAGCACCGGCCGAGGCCACGTGCTCGGGGTTCACGTCAGCCGCCGCCCAACCAGGGCGGAGCTGATCGACGGGGCGCGCGCGTCACCCGCAACCAGCGGGCGCCGACCGCGGCGCGCTCTCCTGAACCGGCCGGCACGCACCGCCCAGGTGTGAGGCCGTCCGGATGATCCCCGGCCCCGGCCGGAGGCCTGCACCCCACCCAGGGATGTGGCACGGCCTGTTGCCCGAGCACAAGCACGCACAAGCACACCTGTTCTCTTCAACATGTCTTCATGTCTTCTCGAAAGGACTCCCCACATGCGTAAGTGGGCCAGCATCTCCGCGAAGTCCGCGCTCATGGCGGCGGGATTCGTCGCTCTGGGCACCGGCGTGGCCTTCGCCGACACCGAGCCCGTGACCTCGGGCAACGGTTCGATCCTGGGCGGCAACCAGGCGGTCGCCAACCTCGATGTCCCGGTCAACGTCTGCGGGAACGCGATCAGCGCCGTCCTGGGCACGTCCGGCGCCCAGTGCACGGACTCCGGCGCCGCCGTGGTCGACCACCACAGCGGCGAGGTCGCGACCTCGGGCAACGGCTCCGTCCTGGGCGGCAACCAGCTCGTGGTGGACGGCGACGTCCCCGTGAACGTCTCCGGCAACGCGATCGCCGCGGTGGGCGGCATCGCGGGCGCCGCGGCCACCGACACCGGCGCCCTGGTCCACGAGGGCGGCCACCACGGCCACCACGGTCACCACGGTCACCACGGTCACGACGAGCGCGGCCACGCCCACCAGCAGGGCCACGACGGCTACGACGTCGTGCACCAGGGCCACGAGCACCACGGGCACGACCACGACCCGGACGTCGCCACCTCGGGCAACGGCTCGGTCGCGGGCGGCAACCAGCTGGTCGCCGACCTGGACGTCCCGGTCAACGTGTCCGGCAACGCGATCAGCGCCGTGGCGGGCGTCGCGGGCGCCGCGGCCACCGACACCGGCGCCCTGGTCCACGAGGGCGGCGGCCGTCACCACCAGTCCGCCCCCGCCGGGCTCACGGCGATGGACCTGGTCAACGAGGCCGTCTCGAACGCCAGCATCCTGCCCGACACCTCCGGCGTGGACGCGGGCATCCTGCGCCAGTCGGCCGAGCGCGAGCACCAGTCGGGCGTCGCGACCTCCGGCAACGGCTCGCTCGTGGGCGGCAACCAGCTGGTCGCGGCCCTGGACGTCCCGGTCAACGTGTCCGGCAACGCGATCGGCGCCGTGGGCGGCGTCGCGGGCGCCGCGGCCACCGACACCGGGGCACTGGTCCTGGAGGAGGAGCCCCACGTCGCCACCTCGGGCAACGGCTCGGCCGTGGGCGGCAACCAGCTGGTCGCGCACGCGGACGTCCCCGTCAACGTGACCGGCAACGCCGTCGCCGCCGTCGCGAGCCTGGCGGGCGCCAGCTCCACCGACAACGGCGCCGCGGTCGTGCACCAGAGCGCGACCGAGCACCAGTCGGGCGTGCTGCAGGACGCCCCGGTCGTGCGCGACCTGCCCGAGATCCCCGTCTCGCAGATGCTGCCCGTCGACTACACCCTGAGCGAGACCACGCACCAGGCCGTGGCGGAGCACGCTCCCGAGCACGTGGACCAGCTGCCCGCTCCGGCTCCGAGCGTGGACCCCGTCGGCGCCCTGCTCGGCGCCGCGGGCGTCGGCCTGTAGCGACCATCGTGGGGTGGGCCCGGGGGCCCGCCGACCGGCCTGGAGGGTGACGGCGCCTCGTTCCGTTTGGAACGCGGTGGACTGCGAGGTGCCCAATCCCACAGGACGGCGGTGGCCCCCGGGCGGGACCCCGCTCCGGCACACCGGTGCCGTGTGCGTCCGCAGAGCAGGTTGAGTCGCCTCCGCACTCCCGTTCCGTTTGGAACGCGGTGGACTGCGGGAGGGTGGAGGTGACGACGCCGGCTCAGGACGTGAGCCGAGTCCTCCCGGGAATATCCGGGAGGACTCGCCGCATTCTGGGGGATATCGGCACTCGGACGTTTGTAAGTGTGACCGAAGTCACTCGCAAGACGGGTTCCGGGTGCTCGACGAAGGCGGCGACCGTTGACCGACGGGCGTTGCCAGGACCGCTCGCGTACGCTACGGACCGGTACCGGTGCGCGAAGCGCTTATTCTGCGGATGCCGGTGGGTGTGAGCCGGGCGCCCTGCCCGGGGCGGTGGACCCCGCACACGCGGAGAGGGCCCCGCACGCCCATCGACGGGGGAGTGCCTGGAGTTTCGGTTACTGTCGGTTCCCACGGGAACCGACAGACCGCGGCCGGATAGATCACGTAAGGCTAGACGTAGGGGAACAGCGTGCCACCCACGAAGGGCAGCGCCGGCAAGAACGGCTCGAAGGACAGCGGACGGCAGGGGGCGGGCACCGCTCTGGTCATCGTCGAGTCGCCCGCCAAGGCGAAGACCATCGCCGGTTATCTGGGGCGCGGCTACGTCGTGGAGTCCAGCATCGGCCACATCCGCGACCTGCCCAACAAGGCCGCCGAGATCCCCGCCAAGTACAAGGGGGAGTCCTGGGCCCGGCTCGGCGTGGACGTCGACGGCGACTTCGAGCCGCTCTACGTCGTCAACGCGGACAAGAAGTCGCACGTCAGGAAGCTCAAGGAGCTCATGGCGGACGCCGACCTCCTCCTGCTCGCCACAGATGAGGACCGCGAGGGCGAGGCCATCGCCTGGCACCTGCTGGAAGAGCTCAAGCCCAAGATCCCCGTCCGCCGCATGGTGTTCAACGAGATCACCAAGGACGCCATCCAGCGCGCGGCGAGCAACACCCGCGACCTGAACACCCGCCTGGTCAACGCACAGGAGACCCGGCGCATCCTGGACCGCCTCTACGGCTACGAGGTCTCCCCCGTGCTGTGGAAGAAGGTCATGCCGAAGCTCTCGGCGGGCCGCGTCCAGTCCGTGGCCACCCGGCTGGTGGTGGAGCGCGAGCGCGAGCGCATGGCGTTCACGTCCGCCGAGTACTGGGACCTCAAGGCGCTCTTCGACGCGAGCGAGGCGGGCGTCCCCGAGGGGCCGGCGACCTTCCCCGCCACCCTCGTCTCCGTGGACGGCACCCGCGTCGCCGTCGGCCGCGACTTCACCCCCCAGGGCGCGCTGCGCTCGGACCGCGGGGTCCGCCAGCTGGACGAGGCGACGGCGCGCGGCCTGGCCGAGCGCCTGGCGGGGGCCGGGTTCTCGGTCCGCTCGGTCGAGCGCAAGCCCTACCGCCGCTCCCCGTACGCCCCGTTCCGCACCACGACCCTCCAGCAGGAGGCCTCGCGCAAGCTCGGGCTGTCCGCCAAGCAGACCATGCAGGTCGCCCAGCGGCTGTACGAGAACGGCTACATCACCTACATGCGCACCGACAGCACCACGCTGTCGGACAGCGCCGTCGGTGCGGCCCGCTCCCAGGTGCGCAGCCTGTACGGCGGCGACTACCTCCCCGAGAAGCCGCGCGTGTACGCCAAGAAGGTCAAGAACGCGCAGGAGGCGCACGAGGCGATCCGCCCCGCGGGCGACGCCTTCCGCACCCCCGCCTCGACCGGCCTCTCCGGGCCCGAGTTCCGGCTCTACGAGCTGATCTGGAAGCGCACCGTCGCCTCCCAGATGAAGGACGCGGTCGGAGAGTCGGTCACCGTGCGCATCGAGGGGACCTCCTCCACCGGGGAGGTCGCCGAGTTCAGCGCGACCGGCAAGATCATCACCTTCCACGGCTTCCTCAAGGCCTACGTGGAGGGGTCCGACGACCCCGCCGCCGACCTGGACGACCGCGAGCGCCGCCTGCCCGCGATGGCCGAGGGCGACCCGCTCAAGGCGCAGAACCTGGAGGCGGAGGGGCACAGCACCCGGCCGCCCGCGCGCTACACCGAGGCGTCGCTCGTCAAGGAGCTGGAGGAGCGGGAGATCGGCCGCCCCTCCACCTACGCGTCGATCCTCGGCACCATCCTCGACCGCGGCTACGTGTTCAAGAAGGGAACGGCGCTCGTGCCGTCCTTCCTGGCCTTCGCCGTGGTGCAGCTGATGGAGCGCCACTTCGGCAACCTGGTGGACTACGAGTTCACCGCCCGCCTGGAGGACGTGCTCGACGACATCGCCCGCGGAGAGGCGGAGAGCCTGCCCTGGCTGCGCCGCTTCTACTTCGGCGGGGAGGACACGGAGGGCCGCCGGGAGACCGGTCTCAAGGAGCTCGTGGGCGACCACCTCTCCGAGATCGACCCCAAGGAGGTCAGCTCCGTGCCCCTCCCCGGCACCGACATCGTGCTGCGGGTGGGCCGCTACGGCCCCTACCTGGACCGTGACGGCGTGCGGGTGAACGTGCCGGAGGACCTGGCGCCGGACGAGCTGACCGAGGCCAAGGCCGAGGAGCTCTTCGCCCAGCCCAGCGGCGACCGCGAGCTGGGGACCGACCCGGAGACCGGCCGCCCCGTCGTGGCCAAGACCGGCAGGTTCGGCCCCTACGTCACCGAGGTCATCGAGGAGCCGGAGGAGGCCGAGGGAGAGGCCAGGCCCAAGCGCGCCAAGGCCAAGGCCAAGCCCCGCACCAGCTCGCTCCTGAAGTCGATGAGCCTGGACACCGTCACCCTGGAGGACGCGCTGCGCCTGCTGTCGCTGCCCCGCGTGGTCGGCGAGATCGACGGCGAGGAGGTCACCGCGCAGAACGGGCGGTACGGCCCCTACCTCAAGAAGGGCACCGACAGCCGCTCCCTGGAGACCGAGGAGCAGATGTTCACGGTCACCCTCGACGAGGCGCGCGCGATCTTCGCCCAGCCCAAGCAGCGGGGACGCCGCGCGGCGACCCCGCCCCTGCGCGAGCTGGGCGAGGACCCGGTGTCGGGCGCCAAGATGGTCGTCAAGGACGGCCGCTTCGGCCCCTACGTCACCGACGGGGAGGTCAACGCCTCCCTGCGCAAGGACGACCAGGTCGAGTCGATCACCGACGAGCGCGCCTCGGAGCTGCTGGCCGAGCGCCGCGCCAAGGCGCCCGCCAAGAAGAAGCCCGCGGCCAAGAAGGCCCCGGCCAAGAAGCCGGCCGCCAAGAAGGCGACGGCGGCGAAGACCGGCACGACCACCAGGACGGCCGCCAAGAAGGCCCCGGCCAAGAAGACCGGCGTCCCCCGCGCCTCCGCCGAGGAACCGGCGGAGGGGAACGGCCCGTAGCCGCCGCAGGGCCCCTCCTCCGGCCGCGGCCACAACCGAAGAACACCGCTCACCCGGGCGTCCCCCGAAGGGGAGCCCGGGTGAGTACTATCTCCGTGTCCGCACCGGGTGGGCCGTCTCCACCCCTGTTCGGCAATGATCTTCCGTACTAGTGTGGGCGTGACTCCCGAGGACGCAGAATCGTGTGCGCCCCCCGGCGTCATCCACCGAATTCTGGGACGGATCCCGTGTCCGTCGTTCCCTTTCCCCCTCACCGATATCTTGAGCGCTATGAGCAGATCTGCACCCGGAGCGCCAGTCGAGGCGCGAAACGTCCTCGCGATCACACCCTTCCGCAGGCTGTGGATCTCGCTTTCCCTCTCCAGCCTGGGCGACTGGCTGAGCCTCCTGGCCCTGATGTCCCTGGCGGCGATCTTCACCGCCGGCGGTTCCACGCTCGTGCAGTACGCGGCCGTCAGCGGCGTCGTGGTGATCAAGCTCGCCCCGCCGATCCTGCTGAGCCCGCTGGCCGGGGCGGTCGCGGACCGCCTCGACCGCAAGTGGACGATGGTCGCCACCGACGTCCTGCGCGGCCTCCTGTACGTCTCGATCCCCGTCGTGGGCCTCCTCGTGCCGGGCTTCGCCCTGGAGTGGCTGCTCATCGCCAGCCTCCTGGCGGAGCTCGCCGCCCTGTTCTGGACGCCGGCCAAGGACTCCGCCGTCCCCGGCCTGGTCCCCCGCAGGCTGCTGCCGCAGGCCGAACGGCTGAACCTGCTCACCACCTACGGCACGGCCCCGGTCGCGGCCCTGCTGTTCGCGGCCCTCGCCTCGGTCGGCAACGTGCTCGGCGCGCTGCTGCCCTCCATGGCGAGCCCCGAGGCCGACATCGCCCTCTACCTCAACGGCCTCACCTTCTTCGTCGCGGCGGCCGTCGTCGCCGTGCTGCCGATCCCCGGGCACAAGGCCTCCGGGGACGGCGGGAGCGGCATCCGCGACAGCGGGATCCTCCGCGCCGTGGCGACGGGCCGCCGCCCCGGGGGCGAGTCGCTCCCGCGCGGCCTCGTGGCGGGCCTGCTCGGATCGCTCGCGGGCGGCGCCGCCGTCATCGGCGTCGCGCGCGTCCACCTCGAGGCGCTGGGCGCGGGCAACGCCGGTTTCGGCGCCGTCTTCGCGGCGGTCTTCGCGGGCATGGCCCTCGGCGCGCTCGCCGGGCCCCGCGTCCTCAAGCAGTTCAGCCGCAGGCGCCTGCTCGGCCTGAGCGTCGCCCTCTCCGGCCTGGCCCTGCTGTTCACGGGCGCCGTCGGGGACACGGTGCTCATCGCCGTCCTCGCGGGGCTCCTCGGCGTGGGCGCGGGCATCGCCTGGGTCACCGGCCTGGCGCTGCTCGACGACGAGGTCGGGGACGAGAACCGGCAGGGCGCGGTCGTCTTCGTGCACGGCGCCGCCCGTGTCGCGCTGCCGGCCGCCATGGCGCTGGCGCCCCTGCTCGCCGGGCTCGTCGGCGACTACGCGATCCCGATCGGCCCGCTCACCTACGACCTGCGCGGCGGCGGCGTCGTCCTGATGGCCTCCGGCCTGCTGGTCGTCCTCGTCGCACTGTTCTGCTACCGCCTGATGAACAAGGACCGCCCCGACGCCGGCCCCGGCCTGCTCCCCGAGCTCTTCGCCGCCCTGCGGGGCGTCGCGGTCAGCGACGGCGAGGGGGAGGCGGCCGTCCACTCCGGCGCGTTCATCGTGGTCGAGGGCGGTGAGGGCGCGGGCAAGTCCACCCAGGTGCGCGAGCTGACGGTGTGGCTGCGCGAGCAGGGCTTCGAGGTCATCGGCACCCGCCAGCCGGGGGCGACCAAGCTGGGCATGCGCCTGCGCGGTCTGCTCCTGGACCGGGAGAACTCGCACATCACCCCGCGCGCGGAGGTGCTGCTGTACACCGCGGACAAGGCCGACCACGTCGAGCAGGAGATCCTGCCCGCACTGCGCCGCGGCGCGGTCGTCATCAGCGACCGCTACGTGGACTCCCTGCTCGCCTACCAGGGCGCGGGCCGCGACCTGTCCGTCGAGGACATCCGCGACATCAGCTCCTGGGCCACCCAGGGCCTGGTCCCCGACCTGACGGTACTGCTGGACGTGCGGCCCGAGGACGGGCTCGCCCGCCTGGGCGGTCCCGCCGACCGCATCGAGTCCGAGTCGGTGGAGTTCCACTCCAGGGTCCGCAAGGGCTTCCTGGAGCTGGCCAAGGCCGACCCCGACCGCTACCTCGTGCTGGACGCCCGGGAGCAGCAGGACAAGATCACCCGCGAGATCCAGCGCCGGATCCGCTCCGTCCTGCCCGACCCGGTGCCGAGCGGCGCCGAGGCCGTCACGGGCATGATCCCGGTGATCAGGGCCGACTGAGGGGGACGCCCGGCCCGGAGGGCCGGGACACGACGGACGGGGGGAGGCCCCGGCGGACCGCCCGTCGAACTGCCCCGGGCCCTGGCCGAGTTCCACCGGCTCGCCGAGGACCGGCCCGAAATCCTGGGCGTCCAGGACTTCATG